>CALYTD010000014.1 GCA_945486445.1 uncultured Prevotellaceae bacterium | reverse complement strand
TTGTATGGTGTACTCTACCTCTTCGGGCATCATGGCGGTGAAGTTTATGGTGTAAACCACCTCCATGCCTTCTACGGTATTGGCTTCGGGATAGAGTGTTTTGAGCACTTCTGCATAGACGGTGATAAGGTTTTGTTGCATGAGGGCTATTATTTCTGCATCTGTCATGCCCTCGAACGCCACAGGGTTCTGTGACTTTGCAGCGGCGGGCAGCCACTCTACGCAGCCGTTGTATGCGCTGCTTCCAGTGTAGTATTCGTTGTTACCCCACTTGCTTACATAACCTTGCCCCTTTGTGAGGCCTGCGGGGATGTCGATGTTTGCCCATACCCAGTCGGCAACTGCTTGATAAAACGCCTTGGTAGTGGCGTCAGTCTTTGACTTTGGCAATGTGATTGTCATGCTGGGGTTATACACCCACGTGCCGTTTGACAGTTCAAAGGGGGCTGATACTTTCTCTTTTATGATGGTTTTGCGCATCAGGGTGTCTGTTGTCAGTGTCAACTGCCACTCGCCTTCGGCCATAACGTACTGTCGTGCGCCGTAGTCTTGGTACTTGTTATGGTAGTAAAGGACGGTCTTTGTGTCTTCGTTCTTGGCGTAAGGGTATGTGTTCTTCATGTAAATGGGTAGCACATCATCGGCGTTCTCTATGTAGGAACTCCCCAAAGAGGTGTAAACTGACAGGGGAAGAACATCTACTTCTGTTCCGGAAGCGGTAAACTTGTTCCACCATTTGCCGGTGTAAATGTACGGAGTCTGCTCTGTATTGTCTGGGAAAATGGTAACAACAATATCGTTGGCAGCCGCATTTGGCTTTTTTTCTTTAAGCAATGCGTCTATGTTTGAGGTGTCATCACCGTCTTGTATGGTGTAAGTAGAAGCCTTACCCCTTACTGTCAGCGGAGCGAGAAAGTGGTTCTCACCACCTAATTGCCAGTAGGTTATACTCGCCTTAGAACCGTTGTCGGCGGTAGGGTAGGCACTTGCCAGCCACAGGGAGATGCCTTCGTGGGCTGTATTGGCGTCTGGCATGAATTTATGTGACTTGATTGTGTTGTTATTTACAATCTTGGAAATCTGCTCGTAGTCACTGTTTGTGAGCTCATATTTTATGTTTTTTATGTCTGTTGGCTTGTAATTGTCTTCGGAGTAGCCGTCAAGTCTTTCGTTATAGTCTCCGCATGATGCTATGAACAGCAGTGTGATACCTATATATATATAATGAATTGTTTTCATGTTTCTGGTATGTCAGGGTTGTAATGACTGTTATTTAGAATTCAACACGCAGTTTCATGGTGAATGTTCTGCCGTAGGAATAGAATATACGGTATGCGTCTTCCCAGTTATTGTGTGTGCCATCGTAGTATGCATCCTGTATGTATTCGTAGTCAAAGATGTTCTGTACGTTGGCATATAGTGACGCTTTGCATGTACCGAGCATGAAGTTGTAGCGTGCATTGAGGTCAAGTTGCCCTGCACCAGGTATTTTCCATGGGTCAACAAGTGTCAGTTCTGTGCCTGTTCCGCTTGTAGGCATGGCGAAATCGGCATAGTTCCGCGCATAATAGGTGTATGTTGCGCCTACGGTGTAGTTCTTTGTTACGTAGAAATCTGCTCCCAGTGCCATTGTCGTCTGGGCCGAGCCGCCCACGTGGTTGCCGTCTTGTCGCAGTGTGAATTGCAGGTGATCGGCTGTTCCTACGCCGCTTGCCACTTCGCCGGTGGTAAGGTTTGCCAGTGGTTGGTTGGCAGAGTTGTAGAAGTATGCGGTGGCATCGCTATCCCATTTCCAGTTTCCTAATGACATCATTCCCTTCAAGGTGACCCATGATGTGGGCTTGGCTGTCATGTCAATCTCTATTCCTGTGTGTCTGGCATCTACTCCTGCGAGGCTCATTGTGTAGAGATCGGAGTTGTCTGAGGTGTAACCTGACTTGGAGGTTGTCTTGTCTTTCCACAGGGTATAGTACGCATTGAGGTTTGCTGTGAACCAACTGTTATGGTAACCGTAGCCTATTTCTGCTGAGATTGTTTTCTCATTGACAGCGTTTTTGTTTATTACGTTGCTTGATTGTGACATAAGGAATACGCCACCAGAGAATATTGGTGCGCGACTTACGTATCCTACGTTGATAAACACGTTGTGGTTACGGTCTAAGTTGTAGTTGGCACCGCTTTTGATGCTGCCACTAAGGAAGTCTGCTTTGTCTGATTCTGCGTGTTCTGCGTCGTAATAGAAACGGTCATATCGCCAGTATCGTGAGTTGGATAACGTTCCAGAAAGGAATGCTGAGAACCTATTGTCCTTGCTGTATTCCATCTGAGCGAAGATGCCTTGTTGTGTGATGTGGCTGTCGTAGTCACGGTTTACAATGTCACCTACGCCCAGTTTCTCGTATTTCCAGTTTGGATCTTTTGCTTTTGCGTTTAGTTCTGGGTTGACAGTGCTTCTGTATCGCAGGTCATTGTAGTACTCGCCGTTGTACAGGTCAGATATTTTTGTGGTGTGTGTGCCTTTGTATGACCTTACGTCTATGCCTGCATAGAGGTTCAGCTCGTTGTTCAGTCGTCGGGTGTATGTTGACAATAGTCCGTACCATACGTGGTTATTGTAACTTTGTCCCATAACCATTTTTGAGCCGGTGGTGCTTTGTTCGTTTATGTCCTGCACTTTATCGTAGGCGTATGTGCCATCGCTGTTGTGAAAGGCTTTATTCAATACTCCGTTGCTTGCGCCGTACCAGTTGTTTGTGTAGGTTGCATCCACACCCTGACCGCTATTTCCGTAGCCTCTTCCTACGGACAGATATAGAGCCGAACTGAGTGAGGATTTGTTGTCAATATCCCATTGATGGTTCAGCGAGAATTGTGGTTTGTGGTAATAGTTGTATGCGGAAGTCTTCCTCTCGCCATTCTTTCCGAATCCGTATGTGGGGTTATATCTGTACTGGCTCTTGCCGTTCATATAGTTTTTGGCTTTCTGCCATCCTGCTACGCTTAGTCCGTCATATTGTGAACGTTGGTAATGTGACTGTGGACAGCCGAATCCTGTCAGTGACAGTTGGTGTTTGTCGTTTATTCTTTTGCTTATGGAAGCGAAGTATGTGTAGTCAGAGTATTCTGTACCTTGTATGTATCCGTCTCCCCATGTCTTTGTGAACATCACTGACATGTTCCACCCTGTGGGCAGTGTTCCTGTTGATAGTGACAGGGAGTAGGTGTTATACCCATCGTTTCCCATGCCATATACGATGTTTCCTCCTTTTTTTGAGTCTGTTGTCTTGGTGACAATGTTTACTGTTCCGCCTACTGATGGCGCAGCAATTTTGCTTGCTCCGAGACCTCTTTGCACTTGCATGTATCTCACCATGTCACCCAGTCCTGCCCAGTTGCTCCAATAGATGCCTCCCCATTCCATGTCATTGACGGGTACGCCGTTCATCATTAAAGCCACGTTATAGTTCTGGAATCCCCTGACATTTAGTTTTGAGTCTCCCTTTCCGCCGCTGTGCTTGGTGGCATATACGCCTGGTGTCTGGCTGAGAATCTCAGGAAACTCCTGTCCTCCCAGCTTTTCGTCCACCTGTGTGGCGTCCACGTTGCTCATGGCTATGGGCGTTTTGCGTGCTATTCCGCGTGGGGCGGTGATGGTGATGTTATCTATTTCTCTGTTTTCTGTTACCGCTTCGTCTGTGTTTTCATGTCTTGTCTCTGTCTGACCCTGACCTATGGTTGGTATTGTCCATAGTGTTGACAGGCATAATAATAGAATCTTTGTTGTCTGACTCATAAAAAAAAGTTGTTTGGTAGTTTTGTTGTTTAGTTGTTTGGTTGATGGGTTTATGAGATATAAGTTATAGGTTCTTACCTGTGTCAAGTGTCAAAGCCGAGCGGTGAGCGAGAAACTCGTAACTTATAACTGTTCATTCTCTGCTCATAACTTATAACTTAACAACCAAACAACTAACCCGCCAAACAACTAAACAACTGTTAGTCTTATTCCTTGTTGCTGCGCTTTCTCTCCAGATGGTCGAGTATTGTCTTGCGCATACGCATTGATTTTGGTGTTACTTCTACCAGTTCGTCTGCCTTGATGTATTCAAGTGCTTCTTCCAGTGACAGTATTGTGCGTGGTACTATGCGTGCCTTGTCGTCAGAGCCTGATGCACGTGTGTTTGTCAACTGCTTGGCTTTTGTGACATTTATGACAAGGTCGTTCTCGTGTATGTGTTCTCCTACCACTTCTCCCATGTACACGTCTTCGCCTGGGTCGATGAAGAATTTTCCGCGATCTTGTAGTTTGTCTATTGAGTATGCGAAGGCATTGCCGGTCTCCATGGCTATCATTGAGCCGTTCATGCGGCGTACTATCTCTCCCTTGTATGGCTGATACTCTTTGAATCGGTGTGCCATTATGGCCTCGCCCTGACTTGCCGTCAGCACGTTGGTGCGCAGTCCTATGATGCCTCGTGACGGTATGTCGAACTCAATGTTCACTCTTTCTCCCTGATTCTCCATTGATGTCATCTCTCCTTTGCGGCGTGTCACCATGTCAATCATCTTTGATGCGAACTCTTCTGGTACGTTTATGGTCAGTTCTTCCACTGGCTCGCACTTGTTCCCGTCTATCTCTTTGTATATAACCTGTGGCTGTCCTACTTGCAGTTCGTAACCTTCACGGCGCATTGTCTCTATGAGTACGGAGAGATGCAGCACACCTCGTCCTGAGACAATCCATTTATCTGTTGAGTCTTCAAAGGGTTCTACCCTCAGCGCGAGGTTCTTTTCCAGTTCCTTTTGCAGGCGTTCGTTGATGTGCCGTGATGTGACGAACTTGCCTTCTTTTCCGAAGAATGGTGAGTCGTTTATGGTAAAGAGCATTGACATTGTAGGTTCGTCAATGGCAATAGGTGGCAGTGGCTCTGGGTTTTCATAGTCACAGATGGTGTCTCCTATCTCAAACTTGTCCAATCCTATTATGGCGCAGATGTCACCGCTTTGTGCTTCTGGCGCCTTGGCGTGCCCCATGCCGTCAAATACGTGTACCTCCTTTATCTTAGTCTTTTCCAGTGAGCCGTCACGGTGTGATATTGTGACGTTCATTCCCTCTTTCAGCGTACCGCGGTGTATGCGTCCTACGGCAATGCGCCCGGTGTAGTTGGAGTAGTCCAGAGATGTGATTAGCATCTGCGGAGAGCCCTCTTGCACCTGTGGTTGTGGTATTACCTCTACTATTTTGTCGAGAAGGTAGTCTATGTTGTCTGTTGGCGTGCTGTAATCTTCGGCCATCCAGCCGTTCTTTGCAGAGCCATAGACCACGGGGAAGTCCAACTGGTCCTCTGTCGCGTTAAGTGAGAACATGAGGTCGAATACCATTTCGTACACCTCTTCTGGCCGACAGTTGGGCTTGTCAACCTTGTTCACCACCACGATAGGCTTCAATCCCAGTTGCAGGGCTTTCTGCAACACGAAGCGTGTCTGCGGCATAGGGCCTTCAAAGGCGTCAACGAGCAGTATGCAACCGTCTGCCATGTTGAGTACACGTTCCACCTCGCCGCCGAAATCAGAGTGTCCCGGAGTATCTATGATATTGATTTTTGTTCCTTTCCAGTTGATAGACACGTTCTTGGAAAGAATTGTTATCCCTCGTTCGCGTTCCAAATCATTAGCGTCAAGCACTTGGTCAGAGTTGTTCTGACCCTCACGAAATAGTTTTCCTGCCAGCATCATCTTATCTACGAGCGTGGTCTTCCCGTGGTCCACGTGCGCGATGATTGCGATGTTTCTAATATCCTGCATTTTGTTAAAAAAATAAATACGATGCAAAATTACAACTTTTTTAGCAGAAAAACAAGCAAAACTTATAATTTCTCAATAAGAAGAGGTGAAAAACTATCTCATCTCAATGGTGGCGGAGGGTGTTGAAAAAGAAAACAGCGGCTACCATTGTGTTGTGCAATGCGTATCCGCTGCGCTGTGATTTGGCGTAAATCCCTTATTTGTTGAGTATTGCGCTTCCGTTCTTTATGACTATTCCCTTTGTGTTTTCGTCAACTTCCATGCCTTGAAGGTTATACACCTTTGATGTGGCATTTGCGCGAGTGCTGCCTGTTATGCTTTCAACCGCACTGGCATTACCTGCAAGTATGTCTGCTAATGGTATGAAGGTGTAGGTGGCTTTGGACTTTCCGTCGGCGGAAGCGGATTTCTCTATACCTATACATTGCAGTTCGCTGCAATAATTAATGTCTGCAGATTCGCCGCTTTCGTCACTGTATAGTATCTTTCCCTCGTTGTTTACGATTAGGAAGTGGTAATCGTAATTTCTGAAATGGAACAGATATGTGGGTGTGTCTGTTCCGTTATCAATCAATAATCCAGCCGTCTTATCATCTTGATTGGCAAAAGATTCAAAATCTTTGAGTTTGTAGGTGTCGCTGGGAAGTGTAAACTCTGCCAGTGTTACCATTCCCTCTGCCCCCAATGTCATGATAGTGTACGTGTTGCCATTGTTGATGCAGAAACATGGGGCAGTTTGGTAATTTGTTGCGTTTTTGCTGAGTGCAATTCCTCCGACGAAAGGACTTCCCGTGTATGTCACTGTCTTTTCAAGTTTCGTTTGGGCAGACATACCCATTGGCATCATGGCAAGCATGAGCATGGTGAGTAAAAATTTTTGTTTCATTTTGTTTGTTGTTTTTAGTTGAATGAAATGATATTGTTATGTGATAAAATACGGATTGTGGTTTGGAGCCCGTTATGCTTGTATGTCTATCAACGAAAAAACGTAGGCTTCCGCATCTATCCGTCCGCTTCTTGAGGTCCTCGAAAACCCTTACCAGTGAACGAATAGAGCGTCAGCCTACGCGGTATTGTCGCATACACATCCCGAAAAGTGTGCTTGAGGATATAATATACCCTCACGGCACACTCCGGGATACAATCCATGCATACCCGTAACATTCAACTCTACAAATGTCCTTTGACTGGTAACTTGGAATTTCGAGGTTTCAAGAAGCCAATAGACAAAGCATAGATGATGCTTTTATGTTATGTATCGTCATGCCGCCTGCCGCCGGCATTATGCTTGCGCACAATGAGCATTGACGCTGCAAATTTAGGAAATATTTTCTAAATGCAAGCAGAAGAAACAGGAAAAGGGTGGTTTGGAGGTGATTTTTCTTTGGAAAGATAGTTGTACTAATTATTCTGGTTGTGCGAGTAAGGTGGGTTATGTCTGCGCTTAATGCTTGTTCCTTATCTGTATTTCCCGCTACAAAGTTAGCGGTTAATCCGCTTTTATCCATATACCGACTGCGTTAAAACAGGACCTGCGAAATTGTTAAAGTTTCCTTACTTTATGTCAAAAACAGGTATATTGGATAGCAGAACAGTGAAAAATACCCAGGGGAAAGTCTGTCGTTCCACGGTAATCAGCACCTGTTCACGCTGTAATCAGTGCTAAATACCATTGTAAAAGATGGCTTTTTACACTAAAAATTGTCGCAGGTCGCAGTTCGGGAAACTGCCAGAAGAATTTTCCCCGTTTACGGGCTTTGTGGTGGGTCGCGTGCCATTCGTGGCGTGTTGTTCCGCTGTAAGGCATTTAACGCGACAGAAAGCGTTTTCTGGTTTGTGGCAATCAAAATGCACAAAAAAAGCAATATTTTTTGTTTTATTCAGAAAATATCCTTACCTTTGCAAGAAATAAGCATATCACAGGAGAATATAAACAATAAAATAACGACAAGATAACATGGTTCTTTTCTTTAAGACACCTTCCGAGCACATCATCGCGACAGAGATAAACCATCAGCCCGATGAGCAGGAAACACAGGAATTGTGCTGGCTTTTTGGCAATGCCACGCAGCTGGAAGCACAGAGTATTGACGGCTTTTACGTAGGACCACGCCGTGAGATGATAACGCCGTGGAGCACAAATGCCGTGGAGATAACGCAGAATATGTCACTTAAAGGTATTACTCGCATAGAAGAGTATTTCCCCGTAAGTTCTGCTGACGCTGAGCACGACCCCATGCTGCAACGTATGTATAAGGGGCTGGACCAGAATGTCTTTACTGTCAATATCAAGCCAGAGCCTATCAAGCACGTGGAGAACCTCGAAGAGTACAACGAGCAGGAGGGCCTCGCGCTGTCAAAAGAGGAGATGGACTACCTGCACAAGGTGGAGGGACAGTTGGGCCGACCGCTGACAGACTCGGAGATATTCGGTTTCGCGCAGATAAACTCAGAGCACTGCCGTCACAAGATATTCGGTGGCACGTTCATTATTGACGGGGAGGAGAAGGAATCAAGCCTCTTCCAGATGATAAAGAAGACCACACAGGAGAATCCTAACAAGATACTCTCTGCCTATAAGGACAATGTTGCGTTCTCAGAAGGCCCAGAGATAGAGCAGTTCGCACCCGCCTGTCACACCGAGCCAGACCTATATACCACGAAAACCGTAAAGAGCGTCATCTCGTTAAAGGCAGAGACACACAACTTCCCGACCACGGTAGAGCCCTTCAACGGTGCTGCCACAGGTACAGGAGGTGAGATACGCGACCGTATGGGCGGCGGTGTAGGCTCATGGCCTATCGCTGGTACGGCGGTATATATGACCTCCTACCCAAGAAAGAACGAGGAGGACGCTGTGGCACCAGGACATCCAGCCAACACACCAGCATGGAGTAACGACAAGGACTGCCAGGCATGGGAGAAGATTCTGCCCGTGCGCCAGTGGCTGTACCAGACACCTGAGCAGATATTGATAAAGGCATCAAACGGTGCATCGGACTTCGGCAACAAGTTCGGACAACCACTTATCTGCGGTTCTGTACTCACCTTCGAGCATCAGGAAAGGCAGGAGCAGTACGCATACGATAAGGTCATAATGCTTGCAGGCGGCGTAGGCTACGGCATAAAGCGTGACTGCCTGAAAGGAGAGCCACAACCCGGCAACAAAGTAGTGGTTATGGGCGGTGAGAACTATCGCATAGGACTCGGTGGTGGCTCTGTATCATCAGTGGAGACAGGACGCTATTCCAGCGGCATAGAACTCAACGCCGTGCAGCGTGCGAACCCAGAAATGCAGAAGAGAACCTACAACGTCATTCGTGCTTTGGGCGAAGAAGACAGCAACCCCGTTGTCTCAATACACGACCACGGCAGCGCCGGTCACGTAAACTGCCTATCAGAACTCGTTGAAGAGTGTGGCGGACTGATACACATGGATAAACTGCCCGTTGGCGATAAGACCCTGTCAGCAAAGGAAATAATAGCCAACGAGTCACAGGAACGCATGGGACTGCTCATTGACGAGAGCGCAATAGAACACGTACAGAAGATAGCCGACCGCGAGCGCGCACCAATGTACACCGTCGGTGAGACCACGGGAGACCACCGTTTCGCATTCGAACAGGCTGACGGAGTGCGCCCATTCGACCTCGCTGTGGAGCAGATGTTCGGCTCATCACCAAAGACATACATGATTGACAAGACCGTAAGGCGAGACTACGAGGTAGCCACCTACGACCTGTCAGGACTGTCATCAAGCACAACCCTTAACGAAACACTCGTCACATATCTCAAAAACGTATTACAGTTAGAGGCCGTAGCCTGCAAAGACTGGTTGACAAACAAGGTCGATCGCTCTGTGACAGGACGCGTAGCACGCCAGCAATGCCAGGGAGAATTGCAGTTGCCACTGTCAGACTGTGGCGTGGTAGCACTGGATTACCACGGACGTAAGGGCATAGCAACATCACTCGGACACGCTCCACAGGCAGCACTCGCTGACCCAGCAGCAGGCAGTGTGCTCTCAGTAGCAGAGGCATTGACAAACCTTGTGTGGGCACCAATGGCAGACGGAATGGACAGTATCTCACTAAGTGCTAACTGGATGTGGCCGTGTCGCGCACAAGAGGGTGAAGACGCACGACTATATACCGCCGTCAAGGCCCTATCTGACTTTTGCTGTGAACTGCAAATAAACGTGCCAACAGGAAAAGACTCCCTGTCAATGACACAGAAATACCCCGACGGCAAGAAGATTATTGCACCTGGAACAGTGATAGTCAGCGCGGGAGGCGAGGTGTCAGACGTGCGCAAGGTGGTGTCACCCGTAATAAAAGATGTGAAGGCTTCACGCCTGTACCATATAGACTTCTCATTCGATGAACTGCAACTCGGTGGCTCAGCGTTCGCCCAAACACAATGCAAAGTAGGCTCAGACGTGCCAACGGTAAGGAACGCTGAGTATTTCCGTGACGCCTTTATGGCAGTGCAGACGCTCGTGAACGAGGGACTGATACTTGCTGGTCACGACATATCGGCAGGCGGACTGATAACCACACTGCTCGAAATGACATTCGCAAACACAACAGGTGGACTTGCACTTGACCTCGACAAGATAAACGGAGACGACATAGTGAAGGTGCTGTTTGCCGAAAATCCGGGCATAGTAATACAGGTTAGCGATGCAGATGCACCCCGAGTGAAGAAGATTCTGGAAGATGCAGGAGTAGGATATGCCAAGATTGGTGTGCCGCAGGCAAACAGAAAACTGACCATAAAGCGCCACCAGAGCAACAAAGCAGTACCTAACGCCGAGATAACCAACCGCGAACTGACGCTCGAATTTGACATAGACGAGATGCGAGACGTATGGTACAAGACATCATACCAGTTAGACCGACGCCAGAGTTTCAACGGAAAAGCAGCAGAACGATATGCTAACT
>CALYTD010000013.1 GCA_945486445.1 uncultured Prevotellaceae bacterium | reverse complement strand
CGGTCCATCTCCTTCGGGTGTGGAGTGAATATTATTCCGTCAGGCAGTTGTTGCAGCCATGCCCTGTGTGAGGCCAGTATGTTGATGGCATCGGCATCAACTACCACGGGCACTTTTGTGCTTCTTATCTGTGTCATCAGTGCTATGGCAGTGCCCTCAGTCACTCCCAGTCCTGGGCCTATTCCCATCGCGCTGTATTTGTTGGCATCGATGGCCTGCGTGAGGGTGTCTTCTCCGCGGTCAGCTTGCACTATTGCCTCTGGAATACTGATCTGCATTATGTTGCTGTTACACGTTGGCGTGTGTACTGTTACCTTGCCTACGCCAGAGCGCAGACAGGCTCTTGCGGCCAGTACGGCGGCTCCTGCCATGCCTCGTGAGCCTGCTACGAGCAGTGCGTGGCCCATGGCGCCTTTGTGGGCAAAGTCGTCACGCGTCTTCATGCGGTCTGCTACGTCCTCTTCTGTTATGATTCTGCACTGCGCCGGGGTGTTCTCTATGTACTCACGGCTTAGCCCTATGTCCAGCACCTGTACCTCGCCGAGGTACTGCTGGTTGTCAGCCATCATCATGCAGAGTTTCTTCATGCCCAGTGTCAGCGTGAAGTCGGCGTTGACAATGTTGCTCTTAACGTTGAAGGTGTTATCCTCTGTCATCAGTCCTGACGGTATGTCGATGCTCACTACGGTGGCGTCAGACTGGTTGATGTATCTCACCACCTCGGCGAATCCGCCCGTGAGGGGCTTGTTTATACCCGACCCGAACAGACCGTCTATCACCAGTGTCTCCTTGGTCAGCGTCGGTGGGTCAAACTCCTTGGTGACTTCTTTCAGCACATTGGGGTACTTCTTCTTCAGAAGGTTCATGTTTTCCTGGCAGTCAGCGGACAGTTTTCCGCTCACGTTGAATAGATATGCCACGATGTCGTAGCCTCTTTGCTTCAGCAGGCGGGCCACGGCAAGAGCGTCCCCGCCGTTGTTCCCAGGGCCAGCAAATACTACCATTGGGGTAGTCTCGTCCCAACGTATGGATATTGTCTCTGCCAGCGCGTCGGCAGCACGCTCCATCAACTTGATGGACGTTATGGGCTCGTGCTCGATAGTGTACTGGTCAAGCTCGTGAATCTGTGTGGCTGTAAAAAGTTTCATCTGCTTATTGATTAAATAATTACGTGTCGCTAATACCAGCCTTGTATGCCAGTTCCGTTTATTACGCAGCGTACAGAACACAGGTTTGTAACAAACGGACTGTCAAGGTAGTGCGCACAAAATTACGAAAAATAGCCGAATAAAGTATCATTTTCTCGTAAAAAAGTATTGTTTTACAAAAGTTTTTAGTAATTTTGCAGGCAAAATGTCAATGAAGCAAATAATACTTAACGGCAAAACCTTTGAGCTCACCATTCCCGAAAGCACCATATTGGCCGCTGTCAAGGGGGTGGCAGAACGGTTGAAGGCAGACTATGAGGACAAGAACCCAGTCTTTGTGGTTGTGCTCAGCGGTGCCTTTGTCTTCGCCTCAGACCTCTTCCGCATGGTGGATTACCCCTGTCAGATAACCTTTGTCAAGCTTGCAAGCTATGAGGGAACCGCCTCCTGCGGCACTATCAGTGACCAACTGTCGATTGACAGCACCGTGAGCGGACGCCACGTGGTGGTGATAGAAGACATAGTAGAGAAAGGTTACACCATGGAATACCTGCTTCAGCGCATCAGACAGCAGCAACCCGCATCGGTGGAAGTATGCGCCCTGTCGGCAAAACCACACAAATTGCAGGTGCGGGGACTAAATGTAAAATACGTAGGTATGACACTCCCCGATGCGTTCATCGTAGGATACGGACTTGATTACGACCAGCAGGGACGACATCTACGTGATATCTACTCGTTGGTATAGGCTTTGGCGTGAACAGAAAGATAACAACACAATTTAAGGTAAAATGAAGAATATTGTAATTTTTGGTGCACCTGGTTCAGGAAAGGGCACCCAGAGCGACAAGATTATAGCAGAATTTGGGGTCGCTCACATCTCAACTGGTGACGTACTCCGTGCGGAGATAAAAGCCGGAACAGAGCTCGGAAAGACGGCATCAAAGTATATTAACGAAGGAAAACTGGTTCCAGACTCCCTCATTATAGATATGCTCGCAGCCACACTCGATGCAAAAGGCAAGGACATACCAGGCGTAATATTCGACGGTTTCCCACGCACCATAGCACAAGCAGAGGCACTTGACGTAATGCTCAAGGAGCGCGGAGAGGAAGTCTCGGTAGTAATCGGACTGGAAGTAGATGACGAAGAACTCATCAAGCGCATCGTGGCACGCGGCAAAACAAGCGGTCGCGCAGACGATAATGAGGACACTGCCAAGAAGCGTTTGGCCACATACTACTCACAGACACTGCCACTCAAGGACTTCTATATCGCCCAAGGAAAGTACGCTAAGATACAAGGCATGGGCACAATAGACAGTATCTACGCAGCAATAAAAGAAGCAATAGGATAGAAAGAGGCACAAAATATTCAGCCATACCATGCTAAAAGCGGTATTCTTTGATATTGACGGCACGCTGGTGTCGTTCAAAACACACCGCGTCCCGCAATCAACGCTGGACGCGGTGAGCCGTATCAGACGACAAGGAGTAAAAGTTTTCATAGCCACCGGCAGACCATTGCCGTTCATTAACAACCTCGCAGAACTGGAATACGATGGCATAATGTCCGTAAACGGTGCATGTATCTTCACAAAAGAAGGGCAGATAATAACACAGAAACCCGTTCCCAAAGCAGACATACAGCGCCTCGTGGACGATGCCAAGGCCAATCCCATGCCCATAGCATTTGCAACTCACGACAAAGCCATTGCCGTTAACCCAGGCAAAGACATGGAACACCTGAAAGAAGTGTTCGCATTACTCGACCTGACAGTACCAGAAACACGTCCGATAGAGGACGCACTCGATATGGAGGTGCTGCAAGTCATTGCCTTCTTCACCAAAGAACAGGAAGGAAGGATAATGCAAGAGGTGTTGAAAGGGTGCGATGCCAACCGCTGGCATCCATACTTTGCCGACTGCGTCGCAAAGGGAATAAACAAGGCAACGGGCATAGATGACATCTGCAAGCATTACGGTATCAATCTGAAAGACACCGTAGCATTCGGCGATGGAGGCAATGACATAGCCATGTTGAGCCATGCAGGAATCGGAATAGCCATGGGAAATGCCTCGGAGGAGGTGCGGGCCAGCGCGGATATGGTGACAGACAGCGTTGACGAGAACGGTATAGCAAACGCCTTGCAACACCTGTTCCCTCAGTGTTTCACAACATAGCAGAGGCCAAAGACCTTATATTAAAGAAGTATAATAAATTCAAAAAAGGCAACGAGTGCACCATACTCATTGCCTTTTTTTAGTATCTTTGCGAAATGAATCATGTAAAAAGCAGAATAATATACACCACATTGTTGCTCGTTTCGATGCTATCAGCGCACGCAAAGGAAGTGTTTACACCGCTGGAGCAACAACAAATCAGCATAGAGACACCCGGATTGTTTGCTCGTTCAAACTCATTCCAGGTGGATTTCACACAGTTGACAAGGGAAGAATACTCTTTTCCGCTTCCTGTTGGCAAGGCATTGACCGTCCATGGCAGCGAGATAGAGATCGAAACAGTAAAGGGTGACGCTGTGAAAGCCATGTTTGACGGCACGGTAAGGCTGTCACGGCACAACGCAACGTATGGGAATGTTGTGGTGATACGTCACAATAACGGTCTGGAGACGGTCTATGCACTCAACGCTCAGAACCTTGTGCAGAGCGGAGATAAGGTCAAGGCTGGACAGACCATTGCCATAGTAGGAGGCCATGAGGGCAAGGCTTACTGCCTGTTCAGTATCATGGTGGACGGAAAGAGAATCAACCCCAGCACCATTCTCAATGTCAACAGGCACACATTGCGCCAACAAACCGTGCTGATTAAGAGGATAGGAAACCGTATTGAGGTCAGGACATCGCGCCAAAAGCCTGAAAAACAGAACGAGGTGATGAGCCTCGAAACCAACAATCCATTTCAGGGCAGGGCGGCGTTTCGTCTTAATCTTGACGAGATAACAGCCAGCGAATGGCATTATCCGCTTGCTAACTCCAAGGTAATAAGTGGTTATGGCGGCAAGAGAAGGCACGCAGGAGTGGACATAAAGAACGGCCCTGGCACGGAAGTGTATGCAGCTTTCGATGGACTTGTGGTGCAGTCAGGGACATTCTCAGGCTATGGCAAGTGCATAACGCTGCGACACACCAACGGATTGGAGACACGTTACAGCCATAACTCAAAGAACTACGTCAACGTAGGCGATAAAGTCAAGGCGGGACAGGTGATAGGTATTGTTGGCAGGACAGGCAGAGCCTCTACCGAACACCTGCATTTTGAGACAAGAATAGCAGGCAAAGCCTTCGATCCTTCATACGTTTTCGACCACGCAAAGCACTGCTTACAAAAGGGAACATTGCAGTTTAAGAAGAACGGTAGCGTCGCAAGGCTGAAGAAATAAACATACATACAAGGACAATAGTAAACATTTAAGCAATGAAGAAACTCGTAATCCTCATTGTGGGAGCCATTATTCTCAGTTCCTGCGGTACTGCAAGCAGCGGCGCATTCAGCGGCGCGATGCTCGGCGGAGTAGTAGGTTCATGTATAGGAGGCATCAGTGGTGGCCCCAGAGGCAGCGACATCGGTACGCTGGTAGGTATGGCTACTGGTGCAATGGCAGGCGCAGCGATAGGTAATGCGGCAGAGGCGCAGCAGAGAAATTCATATTATTCGCAGCAGTCAGACCGTGTTCGCAGTTACACTGATGACGCAGCATACAGCGATCCGTCAGGGCGTTCGGAGCAACCGATATATGATGATGTTATAAACATGGCCCCATCGTCTGTCAGTGTGCAGCAGTTGCAGGCGGTGAAGTATGATACCGACATCGTGATAGACAACGTTCGCTTCATAAACAGCGACAATACACAGCACATTTCCAAGGGGGAACTGGTGAAGATAGCCTTTGATATACGCAACGTCTCTAACAGAACATTGCGCAATATCGTGCCGGTGGTTCGTGAGACAACAGCCAATAAGCGGCTGATAGTATCGCCTTCCACCATGATAGAGGCTCTTGATGCACATAAGGTAATACGTTACACCGCGTATGTCAGTGCTCAGGAGAATCTGAAAACAGGCACAGCCCACTTTCAGGTCAGCGTCATGACGGGCGGGGCAGTTGTCAGCAATACCGTAGATTTTGACATTCCGTTGAACTAAAAGAGAATAATCATGAAGAAAATACTTATCATCGTCGTTGCGGCCGTTACCATGATGGCCTGTCAGGAGAAGAAAAACACGGGTGAAGTAAGCCCGTTAGATATGCGCATAGACTCTTTACAGCGCATCATTGACCAAAAAGATAATGAGTTAAACGATGTTATGTCCACCTTCAACGAGATACAGGAGGGCTTCAGACTCATAGAGGCGGCGGAGAAGAAGGTCAATATTATCAAGGACGGAGAGGGCACAAACAAGTCTGAACAGATACGTGAGAGCATACGTAGCATACAGCAACGTATGCAGCATAACCGCGAACTTATAGCACGTTTGCAGCAACAGGTACGTGAGGGAAGCACTCGTTCCGAGGAGTTGCGTCGCACAATAAACAACTTTGTCAAGGAACTTGAGAATAAGAATAACGAACTTCAGCAGTTGCGTGAGGAACTTCAAGAGAAGGATATACGCATAGCAGAACTTGACAATACCGTTAATTCCCTCAACAGTGACGTCAGTCAGTTGCGTGAGGAGACAGCGAGGAAGACGGAGACGATAAGCAATCAGGATATGCAGCTCAACAGTGCATGGTACGTGTTCGGTACGAAGAAGGAGTTACAGGAACAGAATATTTACCAAAAGGGCAAGGTGTTGCAGTCCAACTTCAACAAGAATTATTTTACAAAGATAGACATACGCGTTGACAAGGAGATAAAACTATACTCCAAGGACGCTCGTATGCTGACATCGCACCCTGCTGGCAGTTACACCTTGCAGCCCGATGCACAGAAGCAGTACGTGCTGCGCATAACCAATCCACAGCAGTTCTGGAGCACAAGCAAGTACCTTGTGGTCCTTGTTAAATAACGCTTCTCAGTACAGAGGCGAGTTATAGAGCAGGTTGCGGGTTGTAGGTTTAAGGCCATTATGCTCACGGATTCCAATCCGAAAGGCCTTAAACCTGTAACCCGCAACCTCTTTTTTATCGGCTAATAACCCCCATCCCAACACCCCTTAACCTCCAATCCCATTTCTAAAAGGCATAATGCGCGCTACGATACCCTACATACAGCAGAAGTTTGACGAGTTTAACCGTATGTTGTTTGACGGCAGACTACTGCCAATCCGTGTGGAGTTGAGCAAGGCAACGCGCTTTGTCGGCTTGTGCCAGTATAGAAAACGCCGCACGATATTTGGCGGTATGGAGCATTATGACTTCCGCCTGCGCATCAGTACACGCTTCGATCTCCCGGAGAGAGAATTGGAGGACATCATAATACACGAGATGATACACTACTGCATTGCGCTGGAGAATATCCCCGACACCTCCAGCCACGGCAAGGTCTTTCGTCGGTTGATGAACAATATCAATGCCAAATTCGGCAGGAATGTGACTGTTTCACACCGTTCTACCCCCGAACAGCGTGACCGTCTGTATGAGGGGAGGGGACGGTATCACGTCATTGCCGTTGTGAAGTTCACCGACGGGCGCACTGGTTTCAAGGTGTTGCCACGCATAGGAGAACGCATACTCAACTATTATCATAAGGTAGGGAGGGCGGATGGCGTACACTCCGTAGCACTTTACATGAGTAACAATGCATTTTTTGAACGTTATCCCAATTCCAGCACACTGACAATACACTATATAGACCGTGAGATTCTGGAAACATACCTGCATGATGGTAACGTTATAAAGTGTGACGGGCGAAGCCTTCACATGATGTAGGCAGAGGGGTATCACCGCAATGCCACCGTAATCAGCACCCTTTTACTATCAGTTCATATCCCTCTTGTCGTGGCAGGACATAGCGATAGCACCTTGCACAAAACACCTTGCGACGGGAAAACAAACAGTCCGTAGAGGAGAAAGCAGAAAATAAATGCACCTTTTATTTGCCAGTTTGAGGGAATTAATGTAAATTTGCATTGTGAACAAAACGGGGGCAACGCTTGGACGGTACGTTCCCCGTCATATATAACTTAACAAAAGATGAAAAAGGAAATATTGCGCTTCGCCTTCTTCGGCAATGAGTATCAGGCAAAGAAGTCACAAGCCGTTTACAAAATCATAGCCTTATTGCAGCAAAAAAAGGCAGAGATACTAATGGACAAACCCTTCTATGAGTTCATTACACATGGCCAGCACATGGACATCAGTGTTACCAGAGTATTTGAGGGCGATGACTTTGAAGCCGATTTCGCCATCTCCATGGGCGGAGACGGTACCCTGCTGGAGACTGCAGCACGCATAGGGGCAAAGAGAATACCTATCGTCGGTGTGAACATAGGCCGACTGGGATTCCTTGCAGCGGTCAATCCGTCAGAGATAGAGACGGCCTTTGACGCACTGTACAGAGGTGACTACCAGTTGCATGACCATTCAGTGATAAAGATAGAGACAGAGGAGGGTGGGGAAGTGACAGGCTCGCCATACGCCCTCAACGACATAGCACTGCTGAAAAGGGATAACGCCTCGATGATTTCCATACGCACCAGCATCAACAACGAGTACCTTATGACCTATCAGGCAGACGGTGTGATAGTAACCACACCAACGGGTTCCACGGCTTACAGCCTCTCTAACGGCGGACCGGTGATAACACCTGACACGGCAACACTGTGCCTTACACCCGTAGCACCACACAGCCTGACGGCCAGACCGATAGTAGTGCCAGACAACAGCGTTATAACAATGAAGGTGGAAAGCCGTAGCCACAACTTCCTCGCAGCAGTAGATGGCAGGAGCATGAGCCTAAATGACGGTACGGTGGTGCGCATATCCAAGGCTCCATACAGCGCATGCATAGTGAGATTCACAGAAAGACGCTACTTCACCACGTTGCGGGAAAAGATGATGTGGGGCGTGGACCAACGCTGAAAAACCATGATACTGCCAGACGTAAGCACCCCATAGCAGGCTGACAACACCGTAAAGAAAAGATAACCAGCAACCAATAACCATAAGCCCACACCCACCTGACACCGTGCCCATAAGGACAATAATACTCTGGCTTTGGCAGTCGTCACGCGACAATCGCCTGCAAACCATTCTCAACACCGCCATCGGACTGTTGGAAGTGGCGGTGAGCCTTGCCTCCGTATGGGCAGTACAAAGGGCAGTGGATATAGCAGCACATAGCAGGGAGGGTGACCTGATACTGGCAGTAGCGATTATGGCACTGTTAGTGTTAGGCAACTTCGCACTCGCAATGGCGTCAGTATGGGTGCGTAACATACTCGGTATCAGGGCGCAGAACCGTATGCGCCAGAAACTGTTGAGCAGAATACTGCGCTCGGAATGGCAAGGCAGAGAAGCAATGCACACAGGTGACGTGCTAAACCGTTTGGAACAGGACGTGACAAGCGTGGTGAACTTCGTGGCAGAGACACTACCCAACGCACTATCAGTAGTGGCATTGTTCGTAGGAGCGTTCTGTTACCTGTTCAGCATGGACCACACGCTGGCAATACTCGTGGTAGTGATATTCCCGATATTCCTCATACTAAGCAAGTTCTACGTCAAGAAAATGAGGAAACTGGCAATGGATGTACGCAGATCTGACAGCATAGTACAAAGCACCATGCAGGAATCAGTGCAGAATCGCTTGCTAGTAAAAACACTGGAAGGAGAAGATACCGTGGTAGGCAAGCTGGACGGACAGCAGCGGGAACTGCAACGCAAGGTGGTGAAAAAAACGAAATTCTCCCTATTCTCCAACCTTATGGTCAACACAGGCTTCGCCTGCGGATATCTGCTTGCATTCGCTTGGAGCGCAATACGTATGTCAGCAGGAGCTCTCACATACGGCGGAATGACAGCATTCCTACAACTTGTAAACAAAATACAGAACCCAGCAAGAGACATTGCCAAACTGGCACCGCAGTTTGTGCAGGTGCTGACAGCAGCAGAAAGACTGATGACGCTGGAGAATGTACCTCAGGAGGAACAAGGAGAACCCATGAAAATCAAAGCACCATGCGGTGTGATGATAAACAATGTGACCTATGCATATAGCGATGACCCACAACATCCTGTCATAAACAACCTCACATACGACTTCAAACCAGGCACATGCACCGCCATAATAGGCGAGACAGGAGCAGGGAAGACAACACTCTTGCGCATGATATTATCACTTGTTCAACCAGACAGCGGACACATATATATATATAATAAGGAGAAAAAAATAGAAGCAACACCACAAACAAGGTGTAATATCATATATGTACCACAGGGAAACACCATGCTCAGCGGTACAATACGCGATAACCTGCTACTTGGTGACACCAATGCCACAGACGAACAGATGTATCAGGCACTCGAAACAGCATGCGCCGATTTCGTAAAAGAACTACCAAACGGGCTCGATACAGAATTCTCAGAACAGGGAGGAGGAATGAGTGAGGGACAAGCACAGCGAGTATGCATAGCACGCGCGCTGTTACGCCAATGCCCATTAATGATTCTTGACGAAGCCACCAGCGCCCTCGACCCACAGACGGAACAGCATCTGCTCCGTAATCTTCTTGCAGATGCCTCTCATACCGTTATCTTTATAACTCATCGTCCAGCAGTATTGAAGTATTGTTCTGCATCCTTAAATTTGAGAAAGGCATAAAGTCTTCGATTGTATAGGTTGGAATGTGAAAGTTTTTATTAAGGAACGCCGGGATTGAACAACTACAAGCCGAAGCGAAAAAATGTCAGGAAATCTTCAATTCATTTATAACCAATATAGGATGGAATAACATGGAGTTCCAAACACTCCATTACAATGACATGCTGGATGACATCAAGTCAAGCAAGCATTACGCAGAATTCTGTAAAAGATATTTCTTTGATTAACAATTTCTTTTATCAATATGAGTACGAATCAACCAACAAAAAAGCTTTCCACTCCTGGATATGTATCAACGAATATAAAAGATACAAATGAGAAAGCACTTCAGAGAGCTTTACTTATGCAGGGCACATCCCTTCTTGATGGAAAAGAAGTAAAATGGCTTGACATCGAGTTACCCATTGAATTTACAGACAATAGCCGTCGAAAGTGTGTTGACCTTATCGGCAAAGATAATGACGGACAGCTCTATCTGTGCGAACTCAAATTTTCAGGCAACTCTGACACACCAAGGGATGCAGAATCTCAACTTCTGGAATACTTTGAATTGATAAAGTATAATGCTCAGAAACTTGAAGACAATAATATACATCACAAGAAGCAGGAATCCTTCAGTTGGATAGAATTAGCGCTATCTTCCCCTAAACTGTGTATAATGGCAGATGCTACTTATTGGTGCAAATGGGAAAATAAAGTAGAGAAAGTAAAGTTACAACATCCTGATGAAGTAAAATGCTTTGGGGGTCATCGGACAGGACCAGGCCATAGACCATGTCTACAACACTATCGTCAAGGCATTCATGGGCCTGACCGGGATGCACAAG
>CALYTD010000012.1 GCA_945486445.1 uncultured Prevotellaceae bacterium | reverse complement strand
CGCGAGCGAGACAGACGTGCGCGGCACGGCGGAATTTGAATATCCGGCGAAGTAATCGTGCATAACAAGAAACCTTCAAGCAGGAAGCAGCGATGAAGAAAGATATTGCTAACTATTCGCAAGACACAGAAGGTAAAGATGTGCAATCATTAATTGCCGACTTACACCACATCATAGAACAGGCACGTAAGCACGTTGCCACTACGGCAAACTATGAACTCACAATGATGTATTGGCACATTGGCAAACGCATAAATCGTGATGTGCTCAATGATGAACGTGCTACATACGGACAACAGATTGTCGCGACAGTGTCGCGACAATTGCAGGAAGAGCATGGCGGCAAAGGCTTTGACGAGAAAAACATCCGGAGAATGATGCAATTTGCCAACCTGTTTCCGGATGAAGAAATTGTCATGACACTGTCACGACAATTATGGTGGTCTCATTTCGTTGAGGTTTTTGCGCTTAAAGACGAGCTACAACGCGAGTTCTATCTTACCTTTGCATCAAACGAACATTGGGGAGTCCGCCGGTTACGCAAGGAGATTGACGGAATGCTGTATGAACGTACCGCAATAGCAACTAAGCCGGAAGCACTTGTAAAGCGGGAACTTGCCAATCTGCGAGATAATGACACGATGACTCCTGACCTTGTATTTAAGAGCCCATACTTTCTTGAATTTACCGGGTTGACAGGTATGTACAGCGAGAAAAGCCTTGAAGACAGCCTTGTAGCAAACCTTGAACAGTTCATGCTGGAGATGGGAAAGGGCTTCGCTTTTATAGAAAGACAGAAAAGAATGATTATTGACGGCGAAGATTTTTACCTTGACCTTCTTTTCTATCATCGACGCTTACACCGATTGGTTGCCGTCGATTTGAAGTTGGGGCGTTTCAAGGCACAGTATAAAGGGCAGATGGAGCTATACCTACGATGGCTTGAAGCAAACGAGATGGAGCCGGGAGAGGACAGTCCATTGGGCTTAGTACTGTGCACAGAAGGTAGTGAAGAGCAGATAGAATTATTACAACTGGACAAATCTTGTATAAAAGTGGCTCAGTATATGACAGAACTACCGCCCCGGAATGTACTTATGCGCCAAATACAGAAGTCTCTAATATTAGCAAAAGCAAAACATGGAAAAGCGGAAGACGAATGAGATATTCTACAAATACGAAAGCATTTCACCGGCAATTCTTGCATTTTCAAAATATTTTTATTACCTTTGCATCCTACAATAACAACATAAACGACATACATTATATAATAAAGAAAGATGAAACCGACAATCACCAACGACATCATCTACATCGGTCAGGACGATGCGGAACTGCGCCTTTTTGAATCACAATACGTGGTTCCAGAAGGAATGTGCTATAACTCATACCTCATCAAGGACGAGAAAATCGCCGTGATGGACACCTCTGACGGCCGTACCTTGGAGGCATGGAAGCGTGATCTGCAAACGGCTCTCGAAGGAAGGACACCGGATTATCTGGTGGTTCACCACATGGAGCCCGACCATGCCAGTGGCATAGCAGAGGCGGCAGAGATGTATCCCGACATGAAGATAGTGTGCTCGGCAAAAGCAGCGCAGATGATGCCGCTGTTCTTCCCCGGCAAAGACCTCTCCGAAAGAGTGCTGACCATGAAGGAAAACGACACCCTCTCCCTGGGAAAGCACACCTTGACATTCCTCATGGCACCCATGGTTCACTGGCCGGAGGTAATGGTTTCATACGACAGCACGGACAAAGTGCTGTTCTCCGCGGACGGTTTCGGCAAGTTCGGAGTGATAGATGCCGACCCGGACGACTGGGCTTGCGAGGCACGCAGATACTACTTCAACATCTGCGGAAAGTACGGTGCGCCGGTAAAGACATTGCTCAAGAAAGCCGCGGCACTGGAGATTGAGCAGGTGTTACCGCTGCATGGCCCCATACTGAAAGGCGAGTTGCTGGCCGAGGCACTGCGCCTTTACACTATATGGAGCAGCTATGGCGTGGAGAGCGAGGGCGTATTCGTGGCATACGCTTCAATACACGGCTGCACAAAGCAGGCTGCGGAGAAACTGGTTGACATACTGAAAGAGAAGGGATGCAAGAAAGTCGCAGTGGCAGACCTTAGCCGTGACGACCAGGCAGAGGCCATAGAGGACGCCTTCAAGTACGGGAAAGTAGTGCTGGCAGCATCAAGTTACGACGCAGGACTGTTCCCCCCGATGTACGACTTCATACACCACTTGCAGACAAAAGCATGGCAGAACCGTGAGGTAGCACTCATAGAGAACGGCTCATGGGCCCCCTCCGCCGGACGGGTAATGACAGAAATGGTCTGCGAAATGAAGGATGTAAACATAAAAGGCGAACTGGTGACACTGCGCGGACGCATGAAAGACAGCGACATCCCTGCTCTCGAAGCGTTGGCGGACGCGATACTCGCGTAGTTAAAAGGTAAAAATTAAGAATTAAAAATTATGATTACGCAACGAAACGCTTGGCTATTCACGCCGCAAATAACTTTTAATTCTTAATTATAGACCTTTAATTTGACAACAATATGTCCCTCTCCAAAAACAAAACAAAATACATTCATGCGCTGGAGCAAAAGAAGTTCCGCCGTCAGGAGAACGCTTTTGTGGCGGAAGGGCATAAAAGTGTGGGTGACCTTCTTATGGCAGGATGCGCCGCAAGGCTCATCATTGCCACGGAAGAATGGCAATGTCCCGTCACGACAGACGGCAAAACAGAGCGCATAACAGTGACGGAGGAAGAACTGAGAAAGGCAAGCCTGCTGCAACATCCGCAGCAAGTGCTGGGCGTTTTCAGTCTGCCGGAGACGGCAACACCACCCGATGCACACACGGTTGGCAGCGAATTGTGCCTCTGTCTGGACGGAGTGCAGGACCCGGGAAACCTCGGTACCATCATAAGGACCGCCGACTGGTTCGGCATAAGGCACATAGTATGCAGCCCATCAACGGCTGATGCCTACAATCCCAAGGTGGTTCAGGCAACTATGGGGAGCATAGCGAGGGTGCGGATGTGCTACACTGACCTCACAAAATGGCTGGCATCACTGCCCAAGGGCACACCGATATACGGCACAATGCTTGACGGTGACAACCTGTATGACACCCGCCCGTCACGCAACGGGGTAATAGTAATGGGCAACGAAGGTAAGGGTATAAGCACGGAAGTGGCACAACTGCTCACCCACCGCCTGCTGATACCACCCTACCCTGCCGGCAACAAGACAGCGGAAAGCCTCAACGTGTCCATCGCCACCGCCATAATATGCGCAGAATTCCGCCGCAACAGTTAATTAATCTTAACTATATAATAAATCAGGCACTTAGCAATCCTCGGGAAAAAACTTTTTAGTATCTTTGCCGAAAGAACGCAAACGGACTGTCACGGCAGCCCGTCAACAATACAAGCAATCACCGCCTATGACGAGAAGAATACTAACATCACTGGCAATCATAGCCACGCTCACACTTACCCCAGCCTTACAGACCACGGCATCAGCACGCATTGAGCTGAGTGACATGGAGATACAGCAGGTAAGAATAGAGCAGAGAGGCAACACCATAACGGTATATGGTGCCGCAGGGAAGACCGCGGACATATACAACCTCATCGGTGTGAAGGTAATGTCAGTACAGATTGACAGTGCGGAGAAGCGCATAGACCTCAGCCGTCTGACCAAAGGCATATACCCCGTAAAGGTAGGCAACGTCTCAAAGAAGATACACATCAGCAACAGATAACGCTGCATCACACATTGATGGATGAGCAGACACTCCTCAAAGCACTACGGGACACGGCGACAAGACGCAGGGCTTTCGCCACAATGGTGGAGCAGTACAGCGAGAAACTGTACTGGACCATACGACATATAGTAGGCAGACACGAGGACGCTGACGATGCCCTGCAAAACACTTTCTTGAAAGTATGGAACAAACTTGATGAGTTTAGGGGCGATGCGAAGCTCAGCACTTGGCTGCATCGCATCGCCGTAAATGAAGCACTTGACCTTTTAAGACGCGAGAAGAAGTACAACGCTGACACCGACATGAATGCCAGCGAACTGCGTCATGCCTTTTCCGACGAATATTTTGACGGCGACGAAGCGGAGCAACTGCTGCGAGACGCGATAGAGACACTGCCTGAGGCACAGCGCGCAGTGTTCTCCTTGAAGTACTATGACAACAAACAATACAAGGAAATAAGCGAGATACTCGGGACAACAGAGGGCGGACTGAAAGCCAACTACCACCACGCCGTAGAGAAAATAAAACGCTTTCTGACAAAAAAAACGTAATTTGCGGAAAGCGACATTAAACCATACACACCCCTTTATCGTCAAAGGTATAAAAAGAAAAGCAACAAAAAGCGTAAGAAAATGAGAAAAACAGATGAAATACTTGACAGACCATACCGTGACAACGGCGCATACCGCGTGCCGGAAGGGTATTTCAGCACTCTGAACAAACGCATCATCGACGCCCTGCCGGAGGACAAGCCACAGCGCAAGGGCCTACGCATCACCTTCCTGCCACGCATGAAATATGCCGCCGCAGCCTGCATATCAGTAGCCATAATGGGCGCAGGAGCACTGGCACTGCACCTCAACGGCTCAGGAGACAAGGCAGAACCCGCCATGGCAAAAGCACAACAAGAGGAGATAACAGACGAATACGTAAAGGAATTCATGGACTACGCCATGGTTGACAACAACGACGTATATCTCTATCTGGCAGAACAACAATAACCCCCCACACCCACCAAAACAACAATCACACGATGAAGAAAATACTCTGCATAATCATAATGGCAATAACAGCACTCACCGTGAGTGCCGAACAAGAAGAGAAAAAATTTAACCCACAGCAGTTTCAGCGTGACCAGGAGAGCTTCATAACAAAAGAAGCAAAGCTGACACCACAAGAAGCAGCAGCCTTCTTCCCGCTGTTCCGTGAACTACAAAAGCAGCAGCGCGCACTCTTCTCACAACAAAGGAGACTCGAAAGACAAAGGCCCGGCAACGATAAAGACGCAGCAAAGATAATAACCGACATGGACGAGATAGAGATGGAGACAGCAAAACTGCGCGCACTGTACCATAAGAAGTTCTGCAAAGCCATATCACCCATGAAGGTCAAAGCCTGCATAAGGGCAGAAGAAAAATTCAAACACAAGATGATGGACCGCATAGCACGGGCACCACGACCAAGAACAGACAACAGACGATAGACACCGCACAAACAGAAAACACCGCAAGCAAAAACACTTTCATAAATATACCAGCATAACAACAACCACAACAACAGGCCCAACAGCCGGACATCGCTCCCTGGCACTGCAACAGCAATGACCACGGAGCGATTTTCTATACCCACACATAACAAGGCAACACAACACGCTGACACACAGAAAAACAAGCAACCAAACGACAATCACAATCAGCCATCAGAGCGCAGATAACCATTTTTACCCCATTAATAACAGAAAACAAACAGAAAAATAATAAACAATACAGGATTAAGAACACCGAAAAACCGCCCACAAGGACATTTTCACCGCCCACGCTTGGTCGTTTGATAATTTTTTTGTAACTTTGTACCAACTTTATACAATACACCCCACACCAGCAAAAAGCCGTCGGCAACAAAATAAAAAGCCGCTGATTACACAGTAAAAAGGCACTGATTACAAGGCAAAAAGGCGCCAATTACAGCACCGTGCATAACCAACTGTCACACAGGCACATACCAGCACACCCAGAATCATCGGCCAACCACACCGCAACAAACGATAAAACAACATACATAATACAACAAAATGGAAAGAGACCAGAAGATTTTCGACCTCATCGAAAGCGAGCATCAGCGCCAGCTCAAGGGCATTGAGCTCATCGCATCAGAGAACTTCGTCAGTGAGCAGGTAATGGAGGCCATGGGTTCCTACTGCACAAACAAGTACGCCGAGGGCTATCCCGGACACCGTTACTACGGCGGTTGCCAGGTAGTCGATCAGATAGAGCAGCTCGCCATAGACCGCGCCTGCCAGCTCTTCGGCGCAGAATACGCCAACGTGCAGCCGCACTCCGGCGCACAGGCCAACGCGGCAGTGCTTCTGGCGGTGCTCAAGCCCGGCGACTGCTTCATGGGTCTGAACCTCGACCACGGCGGCCACCTCTCCCATGGCTCCCTTGTCAACACGTCAGGAATACTCTACCGCCCCGTAGGCTATAACCTCAACCGCGAGACCGGACGCGTGGACTACGACGAGATGGAGCAACTCGCCAAGGAGAACAAGCCGAAACTCGTCATAGGCGGCGGCTCGGCATACAGCCGTGAGTGGGACTATGCACGCATGAGAGCCATCGCCGACGAGGTGGGCGCGCTGCTCATGATAGACATGGCGCACCCCGCAGGACTCATAGCCGCAGGACTTCTGGAGAATCCCGTGAAGTACGCGCACATCGTAACCACCACAACGCACAAGACACTGCGCGGCCCGCGCGGAGGACTGATACTCCTCGGCAAGGACTTCGACAACCCCTGGGGCTACAAGACACCAAAGGGCGTGGTGAAGAAAATGTCACAACTGCTCAACTCCGCGGTCTTCCCCGGACAGCAGGGAGGCCCATTAGAGCACGTCATAGCCGCCAAGGCAGTAGCATTCGGCGAGGCACTGAAGCCGGAGTTCAAGGAATACGCACTGCAAGTGAAGAAGAACGCCGCCGTGCTGGCAGAGGAACTCGTGAAGAGAGGCTTCACCATCGTCTCCGGCGGAACGGACAACCACTCCATGCTCGTTGACCTGCGCTCCAAATATCCCGACCTCACGGGCAAGGTGGCAGAGAACGCTCTCGTGGCGGCAGACATAACAATAAACAAGAACATGGTGCCGTTTGACACACGCTCGGCATTCCAGACCTCAGGATTCCGTCTCGGCACACCCGCAATCACAACCCGCGGAGCCAAGGAAGACCTCATGATCAAGATAGCGGCGTGGATAGAAGAGGTGCTCAACGCACCGGAGGACGAGGCGGTAATAGCCAAAGTACGCGGCGAAGTGAACGAAACGATGAAGAACTACCCGCTCTTCGCGTGGTAAAAAGACCAGTTGTTTAGTCGTTTGGTGGTTCAGTTGTTTAGTTTCACAGACCATACAACTAAACCACCAAACAACAAATACACCAAACAACAAATACAACTATGCAAAAGAAAAGACGTTGGCACTGCCTCAGCGGACAAGAACCGACAGCCCTTGACAAACAAGTCATGTACTGGGAAAACAAGGGAAAGCTTGTGCCCACGCGCGAACTGATAAAGACACCGGAGCAGATAGAGGGCATAAGGCGCGCCGGACAGATAAACACCGCGGTGCTCGACGCGGTGGCGGCAGCCATACATCCCGGCATGAACACGCAGGAGATAGACGACATCTGCATGGAGGTATGCCGCCAACATGACGCCATCCCCGCCTGCCTCAACTACGAGGGCTTCCCCAAAAGCGTCTGCACCAGCATCAACGAAGTAGTGTGTCACGGCATACCCAAGACCACAGACATACTTGAAGAGGGCGACATCGTCAACGTGGATTTCACCACCATCAAGGACGGTTACTACGCCGACGCCTCACGAATGTTCATAATCGGCGGCAAGACGACACCCGAAAAGGAACAACTTGTGAGGGTAGCAAAGGAGTGTCTGGAGATAGGCATGGAGGCAGCAAAGCCCTTCGGCTTCGTGGGAGACATAGGACACGCCATCGAGAAGCACTGCAAGAAGTACCACTACGGCGTTGTCCGCGACCTCTGCGGGCACGGAGTGGGACTGAAATTCCATGAAGAGCCGGAGGTATGCCACTACGGTCACCGCGGCACCGGCATGCTGCTCGTGCCAGGAATGGTGTTCACCATAGAGCCAATGATAAACATGGGCACGTGGAGAGTGTTCATAGACGAGGACGACAAGTACGGCTGGGAGGTGATAACAGAGGACGAACTGCCCTCCGCACAGTGGGAACACACCCTGCTGATGACCGACCACGGCGTGGAGATACTGACTTACTAAGCAATGGAAGAGAAATACATACTTGCGATAGAGAGTTCCTGCGACGACACATCCGCCGCCGTATTGAAAGGCCGTGTGCTGCTGAGCAACGTGACAGCATCACAGGATGTGCACAGGGCTTACGGCGGAGTGGTGCCGGAACTGGCCTCACGGGCGCACCAGCAGAACGTGGTGCCGGTGGTGGATCAGGCAATAAAGCGCGCGGGCATCACCAAAGAGCAACTCTCCGCGGTGGCTTTCACGCGCGGACCGGGACTGATGGGCTCGCTACTCGTGGGTGTCAGTTTCGCAAAAGGCTTCGCAAGAGCGTTGGGAATACCGCTGATTGATGTGAACCACCTGCAAGGTCACGTCATGGCACACTTCATAAAAGACAGCGACAGCGACCACCATGAACCGCCACTGCCTTTCCTCTGCCTGCTCGTGAGCGGCGGAAACTCGCAGATAGTGAAGGTAAACGCATACAATGACATGGAGGTTCTGGGGCAAACGATAGACGATGCCGCCGGAGAAGCCATCGACAAATGCTCCAAGGTGATGGGACTGGGATACCCCGGAGGGCCCATCATCGACAAACTCGCAAGGCAGGGAAACCCCAAGGCGTACCAATTCTCAGAGCCACACATACCCGGTCTGGACTACAGTTTCTCCGGATTGAAGACCTCTTTCCTGTACAGCATGCAGAAATGGGTGAAGGAAGACCCGGACTTCATAGCCCGCCACAAGGAGGACATAGCGGCAAGTCTGGAATGGACGATAGTCGATATACTGATGAAGAAACTGAAACTGGCAGTCAAGCAGACCGGCATCAAGCACGTGGCGGTAGCCGGCGGAGTGTCGGCCAACAACGGATTGCGCAACGCCTTCCACGACTACGCCAAGCGTTTCGGATGGACGGTCTATATACCCAAGTTCTCCTACACCACCGACAACGCCGCCATGATAGGCTGCGTGGGCAGCTTCAAGTTGCGCGACGGCGACTTCTGCCCCATCGACGCACCCGCGTTCTCGAAGGTAACGTTCCGATAACGCACCGCCATCACGACGAGACATAAGAACAAACAACAAAATAACCAACAACTATGGGATTAGAAAGCAAAGTTTTAAGTAAAGAAATCCTTTACAAACTATATGAGAAAGGCAAGACCATAGCAACTGCCGAATCATGCACAAGTGGCCGCATAGGCGAGGTAATAACATCTGTTCCCGGTGCTTCCGCCTACTACAAAGGCGGTACTATCTGCTATTCCGACGAGGCAAAGACCAAGGTTCTGGGCATAGACGCGGAACTTATAAAGGAGAAGAACGCCGTGAGCGAGGAGGTGGCAAAGGAGATGGTGAAAGGAGTGACGAAACTCTTGGGCACCGATTTCGCCATCGCCACGACGGGATATGCAGGTCCCGGCACAGAGGCGGGCATCCCCGTAGGCACCATTTGGATTGCCTGTGGCACGGCTGATGACATTCGTACCATGAAGATTGAAGAAGACAACGGGCGCGAGGAGAACCTGCGCAACGCCACGACAAGGGCCTTGCACTTCTTCGTAGAGTACCTTACAGAACTGTATCCGGAGCCTGCCGACATGGACCAAGTGCCGAAGCCGGAGGCTAAATAAACCCAGCCAAAAGACCCATGACAACCTTTCGGACACATATCCGGCGGCCGTCATGGGTCTTTTTATAAACTATCGCCGGGATATCAGTATGATATAACCAAACAATCCCCACCTTAGTATGGCAGGAACGACTGAAAAGACTTGCCCGCGGATGTAGAGACGATGTACCACATCGTCTCCCTTGCGATTTGATATGTACGTTTGAGGAGACGATGTAATACATCGTCTCTACATCCGCAGGAACATTTACCGGCAACATCTCCATAACCTAAGACAACAAAAACCTATTCCATTATGAAAAAGTACATAGCCATCGCCATGCTAATGGCAATAAACATCCCCGCTCTATCCGCCCAAACAGCTCCCAAAGAAAGCGGCAAGACGCCACAAGACACGACAGTCAATAAAACAAATGATGGCAAACAGAAGAATTATCCATGGGGTGCCGTAGAACAAATGCCAAGTTATCTCGGAGGAATGGGGGCTTTGATGCAATACCTCAGCAATAATATCAAATATCCAAAGGAGGCTGAGAAAAAAGGAATACAAGGCAGGGTTATCTGCACATTCGTTGTAGAAAAAGACGGTTCGATTACAAATGTCAAAGTTTCCAAATCCGTTGAGCCCTCTTTGGACGCAGAGGCTGTACGGGTATTAAGTGCCATGCCCCGTTGGATACCGGGCAAACAAGACGGGAAACCAGTACGAGTGAACTACACATTTCCTGTAACTTTCCGTCTGCAATAAGGCCGGCGGCATTGCGACGCAGCACGGATTGAGATATAAACAGATACGATGAACCCCGAAGGGGGTGACAGAACACACCCCTTCGGGGTTCTCCCGCCGACGGCATTTATGTCATACGACCGCCGGCGGATGTAGAGACGATGTACCACATCGTCTCTATAAACGAATATATCACACCGCCAAGGAGACGATGTGGTACATCGTCTCTACATTCGCGGAGCATACCCGCCGCCGGCACTACCTTACATCCGCCACCTTATACCAGTCCGGACGGGCAGCGTCTGCCAGCACTTTCTCTATCGGGGAATCGCCGGCACTGACCTGATGGCTCCACT
>CALYTD010000011.1 GCA_945486445.1 uncultured Prevotellaceae bacterium | reverse complement strand
GAGGTGATACCTCGCCTCTACAAGGCGGTGGTAAAGCGGCCTTTTGCCTATAAGACAATTACAAATCGCGTTGTAGGGACGCACCTTGGTGCGTCCGCCGGTGCGGGGACAACATGCAATTCGGACGCACCTTGGTGCGTCCCTACAAGACATTATCATTCAACGCGTTACAATAGACGCAGTAAACGGGTGCTAATTATCTTGTAACAGAGGCCTTATTACAGTGTAAAAGGGTGCTGATTGCAATGTAATCAGCACCCTTTTGCAATAGCGTTGACAACACATTGGATTATAACGTCTTGCTGGGACACGCCTTGACGTATCCGAATCGCCGCCGTTGCCGCATAGGCGCACGTCATGTACCTACATATAATTAAGCGCAACGTGAAGCGTTCCGTTTCGTTAAAACATTTTCATGATTTTTGGGTATTGCCCGGTTTACGGAAAGGAAGTACCTTTGCACCCGGTAATATTCATCATGAAAAGAACAAGAAAACAATATAAGAAACGATGAAGACGAAACACTTTTTTATCATGCTTGCAATGAGCGCAATGGCCTTTCAGGGCGTTACGGCGCAGGAGACGGAGGAGAAAATAGACGGACAGACAGGCGCAACGACACGCAAGACGGCCGTAGCGCCGGGGAAGGTGAACGATGCGCTGTCACGGCTGACGTTCGGTGTGTCGGGAAACATTGCCTTGTCACGCAACTTTTACAGTGACAACCCAAGCCGCTACAATCTTCCCGACACTTACAAGGACGCTCCTTCACACGGCCGGTTCGACATTCCCGAACTGTCATTCAGCATAGGCTACGACTTCGGCAAGGGCTGGAGCTTCGGCACGGAGATAGAGTATGAGCACGGAGGCGTGGCCACCGCTTACGAGAAGGAAGCCGAGGAAGGCGGAGAATGGGAGTCGGAAACGGAGAAGGGCGGCGAGATTGTGCTGGAAGAGCTGTGGATTCAAAAGTCTTTCGCACGCTGGGCCAACGTACGCATCGGGCATATCTCGGTGCCGATAGGCCTTAACAACTCCGCGCACGAGCCCCTTGACTACTTCACCGTGTATAATCCGGAGGGCGAAACGACCATCCTGCCGTCCTCATGGCACCAGACCGGCATCGGCTTCTGGGGCGTATGCAAGAAGTTCCGCTATGAAGTGCAGCTGCTTGCGGGGCTGAACGCCGACGGTTTCTCGTCAGGCACATGGGTCAACGGCGGCACGGTGTCGCCCGTGGAGTTTGAGATTGCCACGAAATACGGCGTGGCAGCACGCATAGACAACTATTCGGTAAAGGGTCTGCGCATCGGGCTCAGCGGGTATTACGGCCACACGCAGGGCAACAGTTTCCCCACGGAGGAGAATCAGGTGCAGTATAAGGGTGTGCTGGCGATAGGCTGTCTTGACTTCACATACGACGACCACAACTGGATTGTGCGCGGACAGGCGGACTACGGTTACCTTGGTGACACCGAGCAGCTGTCGCTTCTCTATAACCGTCTCAACAAGGTGTCACCCTATCACAGCACAAGCCGCGTGAGCGGCAACGCCTACGCCGTGGGCATAGAGGCCGGTTACGACGTGTTCTCGCAGATAGCCAAGATGAGGAAAGACAAGCAGAAGATGTATGTCTTCGGGCGTTATGAGACGTACAATCCATGCGCTGACAACATGACAAGGGACAAATACGCCTACACGAAGGTGCAGCGCATTGCACTGGGCGTGAACTATATGCCGGTAAAAGAGGTGGTGGTGAAGGCCGAATACAGCAACCGTCGGCTGAGAAGCCGGTACAACAACGAGCCGAGCATCAGCATAGGCGTGGGCTTTACGGGGCAGATACTGTAGGTAATGGAGGCGGAACGCTATGTTAAAAAGAGCATATCACTTGCCCAATAGCAAATATTCTGGTAATTTTGCATGGTCAGATGAAGCGGACAAACCATCCGCCTGCATAATATAACACTTAGACCGCCGAGCAAATTATGACCGATACCAAAAGCGCAACCAAGAAAAGAGCGTCAAGAAACAGAACCATTACGGTTGTACCGGAGGAGATTCCGCAACTGAAACCGTATATCTCCGAGATGGAGGATATACATGATAACGCTGTAACAGACAAACTCATACATGCGGACTTGTATGACTGCATAGACCTGATACCGGACAATACTTTTGAACTTATCATTATTGACCCTCCATATAACCTTGACAAGGACTTTAACGGCAATAAGTTCCGCGCGATGAAAACTGGAGAATACGAAGACTATCTGCGCAGTTGGTTCTATAAAGTATGTGACAAACTGAAAGAAAATGGTTCTTTGTATATGTGCGGCGACTGGAAATGCACCGCTTCCATGCAGCGTGTCATAGAGGAAAGGCTGACCATAATCAACCGCATATCATGGCAGCGGGAAAAGGGACGCGGCGCGAAAACGAACTGGAAGAATAGTACCGAGGATATATGGTTTGCCGTAAAAAATCCCAGAGACTACCATTTCACAGTAGAAAACGTGATGATGAAAAGGAAGGTCATCGCGCCTTACCGGGTTGACGGCAAGCCGAAAGACTGGGAGGAAACGGCAGAAGGCAATTTCCGCACCACCTATCCGTCTAACTTCTGGGACGACATAAGCATCCCGTTTTGGTCTATGCCGGAGAATACCGACCACCCTACGCAAAAGCCGGAGAAACTTTATGCAAAACTAATTCTGGCATCTTCAAAGTCCGGCGACATGATTTTCGACCCCTTTGCGGGAAGTGGCACGGCGGCAGTGGTGGCCAAGAAGCTTGGCCGCCACTACTGCGGTATAGAGAAAAACTATGAATATTGCCTATGGGCAGCAAAACGCCTGCTCATTGCAGACGGCGAAACGTCCATACAGGGATATGCCAATGGCTTTTTCTGGGAAAGGAATACGCTAAATGAACAGAACAGGAAACAGAGCACGCCGGTGCACAAAACCGACAGAGACCGAAGCCCCAGGCACGCGCAACAGAGTTTGTTTAACATATAACGGCAGTACAACATGAAAGGAACAGACCTTAATAACATAGCGAGAGAATTGCTGGTAGTTCTCAATGAAGATGGGAAAGATTGTATTGGCGCACCTGCGCATTAACCGATTTTAACGAAATAATCAAAAGGGACAGGTAATAAACCTATCCCTTTTGCGTTTAGTTATTGTGAGAAAGTGTGAATACGTCATAAAAAAAGCGGTAACGCGCCGCATGATCGGCATGATGCTGGCAGCGGCATCAGTGCTGTTCCCGGTGAGTGTGGATGCGCAATATGACCCATACTTCTCTCATTACTTCGATATGCAACCGTCGTTTAACCCCGCAGCGGCAGGTAAGGACGCTAAACTTAATATCACGGGAACCTACGCTATGTCGATGGCAGGCTTTGAGAACGCGCCGCAGACGGCGTTCATCTCCGGCGATATGCCGTTCGTGGCGTTGAAAAACGTGCACGGAGCGGGCCTGCAACTGATGAGCGACAAGTTGGGATTGTTCTCGCACCAGCGCATATCCTTGCAGTATGCGTTGCGTAAACAACTCGGCGGAGGATGGCTGTCAGTGGGTGTGCAGCCTGGTCTGATAACGGAAAAGTTCAACGGTTCGTCCGTGGAACTTATCGACGAGTCGGACCCGGTGTTCTCCAAAAGTGACGTGGACGGTAACACCTTCGACCTCGGTGTGGGTATATACTACGCCAGAAAGAACTGGTACGCGGGCATAAGCGCACAGCATCTGACAAGCCCTACGGTGCTTTTGGGCGAGACGAACGAACTGAAGATAGACGGAACGTATTACCTTACGGGCGGGATGGACTTCCAGTTGCGTAACCCGCTGATGAAGATTGCAACCTCGGCGATAGTGAGAACGGACGGTGTGGCGTACAGAGGAGACATCACGGGCAGGCTGATGTACAACTACCAGGGACGTATGTTCTACGCAGGAGCAACGTACAGCCCCACAAACTCAGTGACGGCACTGGTGGGAGGACAGTTTCAAGGGGTGATGATAGCGTACTCTTTCGAGATGTACACCAACGGTATTAGTTTCCGCAACGGTTCACACGAGATATTCATCGGTTACCAGATGGATGTGAATTTAAGTAAAAAAGGCAAGAACAGACATCAGACTACGAGGACATTGTAGCGCGAAAAACGTGACATAATATAGTTGACCGCCGTCTGAGCATTCGTTCCTCGGGCACGAAAACCAAACGGCCAAACCACTAAACAACAAAACAACTAAATACATGAACATCAGAAAAACGACATTCCAACTCTGTGCCATCATAATGACAGCACTGCTGAGCGGCTGTTTCGGAGGCAAACTGACAGGCTCCAGCGTGGGCGGAGAGGTTACCGGCTACGGCAGAGGAAAGGGTTTTCAGGAACCCACCCCATACGGTATGACACTGGTTAGCCGCGGTTCTCTGCGCATGGGACTGGAGAAGAAAGACACTCTCTGGGGAACGGCGACACCGGTAAAGGATATTTCCGTAGATGGTTTCTGGATGGATGAGACAGAGGTGACAAACGCAAAGTACAGACAATTCGTGATGTGGGTGCGTGACAGCATCCTGCGTACACGCCTTGCAGACCCTGCATACGGCGGGGACGAGACGTATATGATAACAGAAGACAAGAACGGTGACCCTGTAACGCCGCACCTTAACTGGAAGAAACAACTGCCAAGGAAACCTAACGAGGAAGAGTTGAGGGCAATAGAGAGCCTTTATATAACCAACCCCGTGACAGGAGAGAAACTGCTTGACGCGGCGCAGATGAACTATCGGTACGAGATTTACGACTACACGACGGCCGCTCTGCGCAAAAACCGCCTTGAAGCAGCACAGCGTAACCTGAACACAGACATAACTGTTGACCCGGAGGAGATTGTGATGATCTCAAAGGATACGGCATACGTGGATGACGAAGGACGCATAGTACGCGAGACTATAAACCGTCCGCTGTCAGGACCGTGGGACTTCCTCAATACATATATAGTCAATATATATCCCGACACCACGTGCTGGGTTAACGACTTCCCTAACAGTGACAACGAAGTTTATCTGCGTAACTACTTCTCCAATCCCACTTTCAACGACTATCCCGTAGTGGGTGTGAGTTGGGAACAGGCCAACGCATTCTGCGCATGGCGCACGGATTACTTGCTGAAAGGGCTCAACGGAGCGGCGAAATACATACAACGCTACCGCCTGCCGACCGAAGCGGAATGGGAATTCGCTGCCCGTGGCAAGGACGGGACGGAGTTCCCATGGGAAAATCAGGACGTGAAAAATGGCGATGGATGCTTCTTTGCCAACTTCAAGCCGGACCGTGGAAACTACACTAAGGACGGAAACCTGATAACATCAAAGACAGGCATCTATGCTGCCAACAGCAACGGTCTGTTTGATATGGCAGGAAACGTGGCCGAATGGACGTCAACCATATACACAGAAGCCGGCGTTGACGCCATGAACGACCTCAACCCACAGTTGGAATACAAGGCAGCAAAGGAGGACCCGTACTACATGAAGAAGAAATCAGTACGTGGCGGCTCATGGAAAGACCCCGAAAGTTACATACGCTCGGCGTGGAGATCATGGGAATATCAGAACCAACCACGCTCATACATAGGCTTCCGGTGCGTGCGTTCACTCGCAAGTTCTGCAAGCATTAACGCCAAAGGGAAGAAGAAAAGATAACCAATAACAATCCAACCAGTCAATCTTTAACCATAGCAACACTATGTCTAAATACAGCAAAATAAATATTATCTATCTGCTTCAGAAGTGGATGGACAGCGTACCGGGGCAGACTTTCCTTAATTACGCTTACTCTTGGGGTGCCGCAGTCGTCATTCTTGGCACGCTTTTCAAACTAACCCACCTGCCGGGAGCGGACGCTATGCTGTTTATCGGCATGGGAACGGAGGTGCTGGTGTTCTTCCTTTCTGCCTTTGACCGGCCATTTGACAAGTCAACCATAGATATGCCGCTGGACAATCATGTATCAGACGAGGTGATAGAAGGGGTGGTTCAGGCACCTCTCGCCACCATAAGCGAGGAAAAACTGGCTGCAACTGCCACACAACAGCAGCAGGGTGGCGTGATTGCAGGAGGCACTGTAATAATAGGAGGGAATGCAACGACCCCGACAGCACCCATCAACTTCGCCGCTAACAAGGAAGCAACAACTAACGAAAGCGATGAGAACGTACCGCAGACGGGTATCATTACCGATGCTGTCAGCGCCACATCGCCACAGGTTATCACCCCCGCGCCGGCGGTAAGTGCAGAGACTGCCGAGGCAATGGAGGCCGCTACGACAAGTTATGTGGATCACCTCAACGAACTGAACGAGATGCTTGAGAAGGTATCCGCACAGAGTGCGCGCCTCACTACGGACAGTGAAGAGATGGAAAACCTTAACCGTACCCTCACGGGAATAAGCCGTGTGTATGAGATGCAACTCAAATCAGCATCGCAACAGATTACCACACAAGATGAAATCAATGAGCAGACACGCCGCATGGCACAGCAAATACAAGAACTGAACGCCATCTATTCACGCATGATAGAGGCCATGACAGTAAACATGAACCCACTGCAAGCAGGCAAATCCGCTAACTAAGACACGGCAATCCCGTTAATTAAGACATGGCAATAAAGAAGAAACCGATATCTCCACGCCAGAAGATGATCAACCTTATGTACGTTGTTCTGATGGCGTTGCTTGCAATGAACGTCTCAACCGAGGTGCTCAACGGGTTCTCTATCGTTGAAGAAGGGCTGAACCGCTCTACTGATAACGTGTTCAAAGAGAACATACGCATCTACGATAACTTTGAGGCGCAGATGAAAAGCAACCCTCAGAAGACACGTATATGGTACGAAAAGGCAAAAGAAGTGAAGCGAATGAGTGACGAACTCTATTATTTCGCCGAGCAACTGAAATGCGCTATCGTCAAGGAAGCGGACGGAGAAGAGGGGGATGTAAACAACATACGCAACAGGGAAGACCTTGAAGCCGCCGCACAGGTAATGCTATCACCGGGCAAAGGCAAAGGTCCAAAGTTACAAAAGATGATAGAAGACTACCGCCTCAGTATGAGTAATCTGCTCAATGACGAGCGGTTGAAGAAAATTATCAACAGTAATTTCAACACAGACGTGTCTGGAAACGCAAAGGCATCGGGCAAGAACTGGCAGGAATACATGTTTGAGAATATGCCGGTAGCCGCTGCTGTGACCCTGCTCTCAAAGCTACAGAACGATGTTCGATATGCAGAAGGAGAGGTTCTGCACACCCTCATCAGCAATGTTGACGTGAAAGACATCCGCGTAAACAAACTCACAGCCTTCGTTATACCCAACGCCCAGACTGTGGTGCGGGGCGACAGATTCTCCGCAAAGATTGTGATGGCAGCGATAGACACCACGCAACAGCCACGCATCTACATCGGCGGGCGCGAGGTAAACCTGCAAAACAATACCTATGAGTTCACTGCCGGCAAGACGGGTGACTTCACATTAAACGGATATATGACCATGCTTGACGGCAACGGAGACATGATTCGTCGTGACTTCTCGCAGAAATACACCGTCGTTGACCCATCCGCGACAGTCTCCGCCGACCTTATGAACGTGCTATACGCAGGCTATACCAACCCCATCAGCGTCTCAATACCGGGCGTTCCGCTCAACAAAGTGTCGGCAACCATGTCCGGAGGCACGTTTACCCCAGTCGGTCCTGGCAAATATATAGCCAAACCCACAGCCGTAGGCAAGGATGTCACCATCACCGTCTCAAGCCTGTTGACGGGCAAACCACAGCAGATGGGGCAGTTCACGTTCCATGTTCGCAAACTGCCAGACCCTACTGCCTACATACAAGTGGGCGACACACGCTTCAAGGGTGGCGGCCTGGCGAAAGGCTCACTACTCGGTGCCACGGGCATAAAGGCCGCAATAGACGACGGTCTGCTTGACATCGAGTTCAAGGTTACAGGCTTTGAGGCCGTATTCTTTGACAATATGGGCAATGCCGTGCCGATAGTGAGCAACGGAGCATCATTCTCTGCAAGGCAGATAGAAACCTTCCGCAAACTGTCACGCTCCAAACGCTTCTACATCTCACGTATCAGCGCCATCGGGCCTGACGGCATAACCCGCCAGTTACCAGCGTCAATGGAGGTAATAATAAAATAAAAAATCCCCAACAGAAGTATGACCAAGCATATAAAAGCAATCGCAATCGCCGGCATTCTCGCCATCTCCACACTGCAAGTAGCGGCACAGCCGGCTGCCAGACGCAACCAGCAACCGAAAGCCGGGCAGAAAACTTCCGCCCCGAACGCACTTACCACAAGGGCGCAAATATCCTTTCCTACGGCGCAGAAACTGCAGGAAGACGTGGTATGGAGACGTGACATCTACCGGGAGATAGACCTTACAAAGGGTGAGAACTCCGGTCTTTACTACCCCGTGGAACCCGTTGGCTCACAGATGAACCTCTTTACATACCTTTTCAAACTGGTGCTCTCGGGGCAGTTAAAGGCATACGAGTACCGTCTTGACGGCAACGAGTCTTTTGAGGCGGACGCTATTGTCAAGCCTTTGGCACTGCTTGACAACTACCATATATATTATGAGCGCAAGGACGGCAGGCTGAAACTGGACAATTCAGACATCCCCTCCGCCGAGGTGAAATCATATTATATAAAGGAGTCAGCCTATTACGATCAGGTTACAGCCACTTTCCACAATAAGGTGATAGCCCTCTGCCCCATAATGTCACGCGAGGACGATTTCGGCGACGGTATCTCCAAGTATCCACTCTTCTGGGTTAAGTATGACGATGCCGCACCATTCCTCACCAAACTCACCATCATGACCAGCGACATCAATAATGCCGCCACTATGAGTGTTGACGACTATTTCGTGAAAAACATGTATGCCGGCACCATATACAAGACCAACAACAAGTTGGGCAAGACCCTTGCGCAATACTGTCCCACAGACTCCGCCATGTCAAAAGAGCAACAACGCATCGAGGGCGAGTTGAAGAAGTTTGAGGAAAACATCTGGGGCGACAAGGCACGCAAGGACTCTCTCGACTCAATAGCGAAAGTTGCGGCAGCCAATCCCAAGGCAGCCAAGAAGGCGGCAAAGGCTAATCGCCGCGCCAATACAGGCAACACCGCCACCGTCACAAAGAAAACGAAGACCCGTTCATCATCATCCTCTTCCTCATCCTCAGCAAGAGTCAGTGTGAGAAGGCAGAGGCACTAATTCCATAAACAGCAAGACTATGATTAAAAAAGCAATATCCCTTTTCGTTATCGCAGCAGCATTGCTCGTAACCATGCCCGCAAAGGCACAGATTCAGTTCGGTATCCGTGGCGGTGCCAACCTTGTTAACATGAAGTTCACCAATGAAACGTTCGACAAGGGCAACCGCGCCGGCTTCTATGTAGGTCCAACCATAAAGTTCACCGTGCCCATAGTAGGTCTCAGCCTCGACGCTTCCGCACTCTATGACGAGAAGACCGCAGAGATAGAAGGCGAGACTATGAAGGCACAGTCCATTGACATACCTATCAATGTGCGCTACGGCGTAGGTCTGGGCTCTATCGCCAATATCTTCCTTTTCGCCGGTCCGCAGTTCGGATTCAACATTAGCAGCGACAAAAGTTTGTACAACAACGCCAAAGAATGGACTTGGAAGTCAAGCAATGTCAGCGTTAACGTAGGCGTAGGTTGCACCGTCCTCAAGCACATTGAGGTGAAAGCCAACTACAACATCGCCTGCACCAAGTCCGGAGAGGTGAACGACGGTAGCGGCATCTCTGCCAAATACAACGCCTGGCAACTCGGTATGGCGTATTATTTCTAATGTTATAAGCCCCTCATAGAGGTACTTCCCTGTTTTCTTTCTAAACATAATAGAGCCTGACAACACAATGCTGTCAGGCTCTATTATGTTTTATGTCACTACAATAACGTTGGAATCCCCTTATTTCCCGAACTTAATCTTTGCCCCGGCCATAAGCCAGAAGCCCGGCTGCGAGACGTTGCCAAGGTCATAATAGCGGTAAGAGGTCAGGTTGTTCATGGCGAGTGACAATTCGTACCGTGGCTTTGTCCACATCAGTTTCACGTCAATCAGCCCGAAAGGAGTATAGGGATGCGACACACCCGTGGATTTATTGTTCTCGTATATGATGTAAGAGCCCATTCGCTGCTGCCATCTGAAAGTCCAGGAAGCCGTCAGGCTGCCCACAATCTTGTGGTCAATGCCCGCCACAAACTTGTGCCGCAGGTACTCCATGGCGTAGTTTGACTTGTAGAACGGCACGTCGTCCTTACGCTTCTGGTCTATGTACGCATATCCGAGGCGCAGTCGTGACACTGGGTTCCGCGCCCAAATCTCTCGCGGAAGCAGACTGATGTTCACCTCATAGCCACGGTTATCCAGTTTGAAGTTGGCCGAATGGTATATGTCCGTGGCTGTGTACATCACCCAGTCTATCATGTCCGTGCCCCAATCATAAAACCCTGTCAGCCTTGCCTCCATGCCTTTGCCGCGGTACTGTGCGCCGATGCGGAGCGACTGTGTCTTCTCCGGTTTGAGGTCTTTGTTGCCTTCCTGCGTTGGAGACTTATAGAAAAGGTCGGTAAAGGTAGGCATCCGGAACGCCATGTTCCATGATGCCGTCAGTTTCCACGCCTTGGCGGGGCGGTAACTGAGGTCTATTCCGTGGTAAAGGCGGAAGGATGAGTGGCAGGCGGTGTTCATGTTTGCCACCACTCCGAGCTAGGCCGTTAAGGCGCG
>CALYTD010000010.1 GCA_945486445.1 uncultured Prevotellaceae bacterium | reverse complement strand
CATAGTCTTCGCCGTCCATGTACTCCTTTTGATGGTAATATATGCCGCCAAGACTGGTGTGGAAGTCTATGAGCAGGCGGTCCTTAACGGGTAATACGTAACCGAATGATACGCCAACACCGCCTGCGTCTCCGTCATGCCACTTGCCATCGAACTTCATTTTGTATGATGTGAACAGACCTATTGCACCTACATAATGGTGATACATGGGTCTTCCAGAGATATATACACGCCATTCCGGCTGCACGGCAGCCATGCGTATGTCCTTGCCAAGGATGCTCCCGCCATAGAGAGCGTTAAGGTTCAGCGTGGATTTCTTGCCAATTGTCAGCTCAATGCCAAGCGACGGAGCGAGACAGGCGTCCATGGCCACATCGGTATTCACCGCCAGGCGCTGTGCTTTCAGACCGGCAGTGCAGAGTAACATGAGTGTTATGGTGAGCAGGGTTATTGTCTTTTTCATCGTGTTCAGTCTGTTGTAGTACGTCGTGGTGCCCTTGCGTCAATGGCACGTTGCCTTTCTATGCGGCGTTGTTGCACGCAGGAGTCATAGAGATGCTTAAAGTCCCTGGCTACAACACGATACAGTGAGTCGCGCACGAACTGCCGTTCGCGGCCTGTATAGCGTGCGCTGTAGATGGAATCTGTCCTTGCACGGAACGCCATATCCACGTCATAGCGCCAGCGGTACTTCTGCTGTATGGGGTAATGTCCAAAGCGATACACCACTGCCACGTGCAGATCACGCACCACGGGATAGTTGACTAAATGCCATCCCTTGCTGCCCGTGACGGGATATGAATTTGTTTTGTTGTCATGCACATACCTGTCATACTTCGTGTAGCCCACACCTGCCGAGATACCGAACTCCATGTCTACGGAATTACCGTTTTGGAAGGCGAGGAACGGCTTGACAAAGCCCCACGTGAAGCCCGCCATGAACGCCTGGCCATCCCTCCCGTCGTGGCTTCTGAGGTACAGGGAATAGTCTGCATAGGAGGCATATACGCCGCGATAGAATATCCATTGCGGATGGCTCGGCAGCATAGTGCGGCAGGAAAAGAGCTTGTCCCACCAGTGGTTGTGGCGGCGCAGATAGCCACTTGTCTCCGCCTTGCGCTCACGCCAGTACATCCTGCCCTCCAATGTCAACTCAAACAGGTTGAAAACGGCTGGTCTTACGAATGTGCCCGTGGTGCGGGGACGGTAGCGTAGGTTCATGTTTACGGCGTAACGACTCCAGTTTTCGCGCCTCAAGTCGTACTCTATACCGATGTTTGGCACCATCAGCGACCAGTCAACGATGTTTGTCCGCAGGGAGAGCCGCTCCTTCATACTGAGTGTATCCACACGGCGACTGTTGTCCATGACTTGTGCCTGCACTCCTGCCGCATACAGCAGGGGCAGTAAGATGAACCTTATTCTGAGCGAACCGAGAAGTGACTGCACCCGGATTATTATGTTATTGTACTCTAATTTCATACGCATATTTGGAGACAAAGTTAGTAAATTATTCTTAAAATCATGTATTCGCCGTGGTTAACATTTCTTAAACGTATTTTTTTTTATACCTTTGCAGACGTAAACTTCTCATCGATTACTAATTCTGTGATTATGAAACAACAAAGCAACTCCGTGCTCCGTTCGATAGACTACGTTACTATTGCGATCTATCTTGCTCTTCTTTGCTTCGGTTGGGTGAGTGTCTGTGGTGCCAGTTACTCCTTCGGCGAGACGGATATATTCTCTCTTGACTCCCGTTCTGGCATGCAGATAGTATGGATAGGCACCAGCATAGCCCTGGGAATATGCCTCCTGCTGCTTGACGACCGCATCTACGAGACCTTCGCCTTCTTCATCTACGGCATGATGTTGCTACTGCTCTTTGCCACAATCTTTAACCCTCATGAGATTAAAGGCTCGCGGTCGTGGCTCGTATTAGGCCCGCTGCGCCTGCAGCCAGCAGAGTTTGCGAAGTTCGCCACGGCGCTGGCGGTGGCAAGGTTGATGTCCACTTATAAGTTTACCCTCACCAACTGGCGTAACCTTGCCAAGGCTATCGCAATGATAATAACGCCGATGGTGCTGATAGTAATGCAGAAAGAGACTGGCTCTGCGCTTGTTTATTTCTCGTTTTTCCTCATGCTTTACCGTGAGGGCATGACCGGTAGTTTCCTCTTCACGGCCGTGGCTATGGTGGCATACTTCGTTATCGGCATAAGGTTTCAGGACACATTGCTGCTCGATACGCCCACGAGCGTCGGGTCGTTCACCGTCATTCTGATGATACAGGTATTCTGCGCCGGACTGGTATGGGTGTATTGCAAGGCACGTGGTGAGGCACTTATCATCAGCGGAGGATGCGTGGCAGTAACTCTGCTGTCGCTGCTGTTCTCGGAATATGTCATACCTTTCAACATACTGTGGGTACAGTTGGCCTTAGTAGCGCTGATGTTAGCATACCTTGTATGGGTATGGGCCGGGAAACAGATGAAAGAATACCTGCTGATAATGGTGTTTGCCGTTGGCTCACTGTTGTTCTTTTTCTCAGCTTCCTACGTGCTTAACAACGTGATGGAACCCCACCAGCGAGTGCGTATCAACGTGCTTCTGGGACTGGAAGAGGACCTTGCCGGTGCGGGTTACAACGTACACCAGAGCGAAATAGCCATAGGCTCTGGCGGACTGGAAGGCAAGGGGTTCCTGAACGGCACGCAGACAAAGTTGAAATACGTGCCGGAGCAGGACACGGACTTCATCTTCTGCACCGTAGGTGAGGAAGAAGGCTTCCTCGGTTCTGCTGGAGTGCTGGTGCTCTTCCTGTGCCTTATACTGCGACTGATACACGTTGCGGAGCGGCAGCCCTACACCTTCGGGCGCGTATATGGCTACTGCGTGCTGAGTGTATTCCTGTTCCATGTGTTCATCAACGTGGGCATGGTGCTCGGACTGACACCCGTGATAGGTATCCCCCTACCCTTTTTCAGTTACGGCGGTTCCTCATTATGGGGCTTCACAATACTGCTTTTCATCTTCCTGCGCATAGATGCCAGCCGTAACCTGGCGAAGACATAATCCGAAATCGGTCATCTGACCGCCGACAAACATCTTTATATTATTACAATGTCCTATCTATCCCTTTCCTTTCCTCTATGCACAATCCTTCGCCCCGCCTCACCATGCCATAGCCTACAATGCCTTTGATGAAGCCCGACACATTCTGGCACATGGAAAAGAGACATGGACAGAAACATTACTACCTACTTGGGATAATGTAACCAGCACCTAATCACACGGTAATCTGCTGCTGATTACACAGTAAAAGGGTGCTGATTGCAACGTAATCAGCACCCTTTTACTGCACGAACAAGTTGTAACGGGATATAACGAGAGCGGCTTGCCCACACTATGTTGGTCAAGCCGCTCTTGCTTCAAGCATCTTACTGCTTGGGGATTAGTCCTTGTTTATGACACGCTTCTCAGCGATACGTGCCTTCTTACCGGTGAGGTTACGGAGGTAGTAGAGCTTAGCGCGACGTACTTTACCGTGCTTGTTAACCTCGATAGACTCGATATTTGGTGACTCTATGGGGAAAATACGCTCCACACCGACTGTTCCAGACATCTTGCGAACAGTGAAACGTCTCTTCTCACCATGTCCGGAAATCTTGATAACTACACCACGATAGAGCTGGATACGCTCCTTCGTGCCCTCGATAATTTTGTAAGCGACAGTTACAGTGTCACCTGACTTGAACTCAGGGTGCTGCTTGCCGGTTGCAAATGCTTCTTCAGCAACTTTGATTAAATCCATTGTTTTGTTGTGTAATGATTAAATTGTTGTTATCGTTCGAATGTAACGTAGCAAGTGTTCTCTACCCGTGGGCATACCTCTCATGCACCACTCTTGCCATAGGTTACATCGGAAAGCGGGTGCAAAGGTACTATAATTTTCTGACACTCACAAGTTTTTTCTTAAAAATGTGGTGCTTTTTGTGCTTCTTAGGCTTATTATCCGCGTTATCGGGAGGTGCATGGGCGTTTATTGTCCATATACGGCTGTCACAGCAACTGGACTGCCTGACGGATTGAGGGGGTCGCCTTTGGCGTGGATTGTCTAAGAACATGGAGAGCGAAACGGTCTCATGTACAGTGTGTAACGAGGGTATGAGACAAAGAAATAGTCCGTGATGGAAGCCTTTTTTCCTTGCTTCCACCACGGACTATGGTTATTGTCTTTCCTTGTTATTTCCTTACATACCGAACGCTACGGTTAGGCCTGCCATGACAATGCTTACCATTGACATCAGTTTTATAAGTATATTTAGCGACGGGCCGGAGGTATCTTTGAACGGATCGCCTACCGTATCACCCACGATTGTGGCTTTATGACAGGCTGAGCCCTTGCCGCCAAAGTTGCCTTCTTCTACCATTTTCTTGGCATTGTCCCACGCTCCGCCGGCGTTCGCCATGAAAACGGCGAGGGTAAAGCCTGCGGTGAGACCGCCGACAAGCAGTCCCATAACGCCTGCCACGCCCAACAGAAGCCCCACAACGATTGGGATGAGGATGGCGAGGAGGCTGGGGAATATCATTTCTTTTTGTGCGGAACGGGTGCTTATGGCCACGCAACGACCGTAATCAGGTGTTGCCTTGCCCTCAAGTATGCCTTTTATCTCGCGGAACTGACGGCGGACCTCCTCCACCATAGTCTGTGCGGCACGTCCTACTGCACCCATAGTGAGACCGCAGAAGAGGAAGGCTGCCATGCCACCGATGAACGCTCCCACCAGGACTTTGGGGTTCATGAGCGTCACTTGGAAGTAGTCCATATAGTCAAGCATATTGGCGGCAGCGGGATTGAATACATTTCCTGCTGCGTCAACGAAGGTTTCTCCCTGCTCCACGGCACGTATCATGGCTATCTTTATTTCTTCCACGTATGAGGCGAGCAACGCAAGCGCCGTCAATGCGGCACTGCCTATGGCGAAACCCTTACCTGTGGCGGCGGTGGTATTGCCCAACGCGTCAAGAGCATCGGTGCGATGGCGGACGTCTTCACCCAGTCCGCTCATCTCCGCGTTACCTCCTGCATTGTCTGCTATCGGGCCGTAAGCGTCAGTGGCAAGTGTGATACCGAGCGTAGAGAGCATACCAACGGCGGCAATACCGATGCCATACAGACCGGTGGAGATGCTCTGTGCATTCATGGTGAGGTCAAAACCGTTGGCAAAAAGGTAACTGAGCATTATGGCTACGGATATAGTTACCACAGGAATCATGGTTGAAATCATACCCGTACCTATACCTTTTATTATTACCGTAGCGGAGCCTGTCTGTGAGGACTCGGCTATCTGCTGCGTGGGTTTATAACTCTGGCTGGTGTAATACTCTGTTGCCTGACCTATGATAACACCGGCAGCGAGGCCTGTTAGCACAGAGAAGGAGACGCCAAGCCAGTTCTCTATCTGCAAGAGGTATAGTATCAGGAATGACGCTACGGCTATGAGTACGGCAGAGACATTGGTGCCTAAACCGAGGGAGCGCAACAGATCACGCATAGTGGCACCCTCCTTCGTACGGACAAGGTATATGCCTACCAACGAAAGGAATATGCCTACAGAGGCAATTATCATAGGTGCTATGACGGCACGCATCTGCATATCGGGGTTAAGAGCAAAGGCCGTAGCACCGAGAGCGGCTGTACTGAGTATGCTTCCGCAATAACTCTCGTAGAGGTCGGCACCCATTCCCGCTACATCACCAACGTTATCGCCCACGTTGTCAGCTATGGTTGCCGGGTTACGCGGGTCGTCCTCCGGTATGTCCGCCTCTACTTTTCCTACGAGGTCAGCACCTACATCAGCGGCCTTTGTGTATATTCCGCCGCCTACACGGGCAAAGAGGGCCTGCGTGGAGGCACCCATACCAAAGGTAAGCATGGTGGTGGTAATAGTGATGAGGGCCATATTGTCACCAGCATAGAAGTAGTTGAGGGCAACAAACCATAGTGCTATGTCAAGCAAACCAAGTCCTACAACGACAAGTCCCATGACAGCACCGCTACGGAAGGCCACTTTCAAACCACGATTGAGCCCCTGTCGCGCAGCATTCGCAGTGCGGGCAGAGGCGTATGTGGCTGTCTTCATGCCGAAAAAGCCTGCAAGTCCTGAGAAAAAGCCACCTGTCAGGAAGGCAAACGGCACCCAGGGGTTCTGCACTTGAAGAACGTATGCCATGAAAGAGAATACCAGTGCCAGCACCACGAAGACGATACCGACAACTTTGTACTGCTGTTTGAGGTATGCCATAGCTCCACGTCTGACGTGAAGAGCTATTTCTCTCATTCTCGGAGTTCCTTCATCCTCCGCCATCATCTGCCGGAAAAAGGACCATGCCATTCCCAATGCCACCACGGACGCTATGGGAACAAGCCAAAATACGGATGGAATGTTCATTAGAATTTATGTTTATTAGGTTAGAATATAAATCGTTTTCGGGCGCAAAAGTAATGTTTTTAGTTCATTCCGCAGAATATTTTATGACATAAAACTATTTATTTTGCCCCAAAATTACAATCTGAAAGCATCATGGGCAGCAACGGTTCGTTCACCTTTTCGCCTTAAAGAATCGCTGCATCAGCGTGCGACAATCCTCCTCGAGCACGCCTTCCACCACCTCAGTCTTTGGATGTAATGCCTTCGGGGCAATCAAATGGTAGCCCCGTTTGTCATCTTTCGCACCATAAACTATACGTGCTACCTGCGCCCAACCGAGTGCTCCGGCGCACATTGGGCACGGTTCTACGGTCACATATACCGTGCAATCTGTCAGATATTTGCCTCCAAGGGCATTGGCTGCGGCTGTGATTGCCTGCATCTCAGCATGGGCTGTTACGTCGTTCAGCGTCTCCGTGAGGTTGTGGGTGCGTGCTATTATCCTGCCACGGCACACTACTACCGCACCAATGGGTATCTCTCCTTCACGTTCTGCCTGCTCGGCTTCGGCGAGAGCCTTACGCATATACACGGCATCTTTGTCCTCTATGCTGTCCATTCAGTTCTTTTTCTTGTTGTTATATATGCTCACAAGCACGTATGCCACTATTATAATGGAGAATCCGGAATAGCAAAGTCTGTATGATTCTGTAACCGTTCCCCACATTATCGTGGACAGAAGCACCAGTGCGCTGAACGTGATGAAGGTGTATTTCAGTTCGTTTCCATTAAATCCCCAGTGCTTGAACTTTAATGCAAACATAGGTATTTCGGCTACAAGTATCCATGAACTGAGTGCTATCCCTACCAGAAGGAGGGGCAAGAACCATGTGTACTGCTCCAGCATTGGGCCTGCTCCCACTATCAGCGACCCCCAGAAGAGGGCATTGGCAGGCGTCGGCAGACCGATAAATGATGTTGTTTGTCTTGTGTCGAGGTTGAACTTGGCGAGCCGAAGGGCTGAGAACGCCGCCACAACGTATGCTGTGTATGGCAGAATGGGCCGCAAACTCTCTACTGCTGCGGGGTAATCCACTATCTGAAGTTCATAGAATATGATGCTGGCTGGTGCTACTCCGAAGGTAATGTCATCGGCAAGGGAGTCCAACTCCTTGCCAATCTCGCTTGAGACGTGCAACAATCGTGCCGACATCCCATCGAAAAAGTCAAATCCCGCACCAAGGATAATAAATAGAAGTGCCATATCCTGCACTCCGCTGATGGCATAAACCGTGGCTATACAGCCACAGATGAGATTGCAGCAGGTTATGGTATTGGGAAGGTGTTGCTTCATAATGAAATGTTATTTCAGCCTTGCGATAACCGTCTGGTTGCCTACTGTCGTTTGTTTCATGTCCACAAGGATGTCTGTTCCGAGCGGCAGGAAGAGGTCAACACGTGATCCGAACTTGATGAAACCGAGGTGTTCGTCAATGTAACAATCCTCTCCTTCCTTGGCATACGTTTTTATACGCCTTGCCATAGCGCCCGCAACCTGCCGGCAGAGTATGTCAGTTCCTTCGGGAGTGGTTATCACTATGTCTGTCATCTCGTTCTCCTCGCTTGCCTTTGGCAGCCAAGCCTTGTGAAAAGCACCGTCTTGATGCTTTACCATCTTTACCTTACCGTCCACGGGGAACCAGTTGGCGTGAACGTTGAAAAGGCTCATAAAAATGCTGACCATGATGCGTTTTTCGTGGAAGTACTTGTTCTCTTCTACCTCTTCTATTACTACTACGTTGCCGTCAGCGGGTGCAACAACGAGTTTCTCGGTATCGTCTGTACCGAAAAGGCGTATCGGGCAGCGGAAAAAGTTAAGCACCACGCACCATACTGAGCCGAAGATTACGGCGAAAATGTAGAATGGTATATGGCTTTCAAAGGTTCGCCACAGTATTACTCCTATCGCAATGAGTGCCATTGCGCTATATATTAGTGTATCTGTTCCCTCTCTGTGTATTCTTATTTTCTTGAGTTTCTTTATTCTTTTTCCCATTGGTTAGTAAAGGAATGTAGGTGGATTAAGTCGGTTTATCTGTGCAAAGTTACTTTTTTTTCTTTGATTATGCAAATAAAACTTTGGCAAACTGCTTTCTCTGCCCTTTTTTCCTACTTTTTATTCTTATTCTAATGAGAAAACTGTAATTTCGCAGTCTAAATGTCACTTTTATCACAATGCACGACTATATACATCTACACGTACACACTTATTATTCTATTCTTGACGGCCAGAGCCCTGTTAAGGCTCTTGTTCAGAAGGCTGCTGCTGACGGAATGCGTGGTATGGCCATCACAGACCACGGCAATATGTTTGGCATGAAGGAGTTTTTTGATGAGGTTGGCAAACTGAACAAGGGGCGAAAGAAGGAGGGGAAGGAGTTGTTTAAGCCTATCTTCGGCTGCGAAATGTACGTAGCCCGACGTGGTGCGGGTATTAAAAACGACATGAAGCTTGACCGTGGCGGCTGGCACTTGATAGTTCTTGCGAAGAACATCAACGGTTATCGCAACCTTATCAAGCTTGTCAGCAATTCGTGGGTGGACGGTTTTTACGGCCGACCACGTACTGACCATGAGCAGCTTGAGCGTTATCATGAGGACCTTATAGTGTGTTCTGCCTGCATTGGCGGCGAGATTCCCCACAAGATTCTTGCTGGTGACATTGAGGGGGCACGCCGCGCGGTGGAGTGGCACAAGCAACTGTGGGGCGAGGACTTTTATCTTGAGCTTCAAAGGCACGAGGTTAAAGATCCTAATTTGATGGCTAACAGGGAGACGTTTCCTCTTCAGCAGAAGGTAAACAGGGTGCTTTTAGAGTTTGCGAAGGAGTACGGCATAAAGGTTATATGTACTAATGACTGCCACTTTGTTGACGAGGAGAACGCTGAGGCGCACGACCACCTGTTGTGTCTCAGTACTGGTAAGGAACTGAATGACCCTAACCGCATGAGGTACACCAAGCAGGAGTGGTTCAAGACGCAGCAAGAGATGAACGAGGTGTTTGCTGATATTCCTGAGGCTCTGGACAATACGCTGGATATTCTTGACAAGGTGGAGGTCTATGACCTTGAGTCTGACCCGATAATGCCATTCTTCCCCATTCCGGAAGACTTCGGAACGGAGGAGTTGTGGCGACAGAAATTCTCGAAGGAAGACCTGTACAAGGAGTTTACCAGCGACGAGAACGGCGAGAACCAGATGTCTCCTGAGGAGGGAGAGAAGAAGATTAAGAAACTTGGCGGATACGAAAAAATCTACCGCATCAAGTTTGAAGCAGACTATTTGCATAAACTTGCCTACGAGGGTGCTGCCAGAATATACGGCACTCCGCTGACAAAGGAGGTTGATGACCGCATACGTTTCGAGTTGCACATAATGAAGACCATGGGTTTCCCGGGATACTTCCTGATTGTGCAGGACTTCATAAACTCTGCTCGTAACGAACTGGGCGTATGGGTAGGACCGGGCCGTGGCTCTGCCGCTGGTTCTGTTGTGGCTTATTGCCTGGGCATAACGAAGATAGACCCCTTGAAGTATGACCTGCTGTTCGAGCGTTTCCTAAACCCAGACCGTATATCCCTGCCTGATATAGATACTGACTTTGACGACGACGGGCGCGGCAGGGTGCTGCAATGGGTGATGAAGAAATATGGCGCGGAGAACTGTGCCCACATCATAACCTACGGCACGATGGCTACCAAGAACTCTATTAAGGACGTGGCACGTGTGGAGAATCTGCCTCTTGACAAGACCAACGCATTGTGCAAGGCTATACCGGACCGCCTGCCAGAGGGCATGAAGATGAATCTTGGCAACGCCATAAAGTGTACTCCAGAGTTACAGATGGCTGAGGCATCACTTGATGAACGCGAGCGTAACACCATTAAATACGCCAAGATGCTAGAGGGAACGGTGCGCAACGTGGGCATACACGCCTGCGGATTTATCATCTGCCGTGATCCTATCAGCGACCATGTGCCTGTCTCAACGGCTGATGACCCGGACTTTCCGGAGATAAAAACTGCCGTAACACAGTATGACGGCCACGTGATAGAATCTACCGGACTGATAAAGATGGACTTCCTCGGTCTGAAAACGCTCTCTGAGCAGAAGGAGGCCTGCAAGAATGTGAAGATGACAAGGGGCATAGACATTGACCTTGACAATATTCCCATCGACGACGAACTGACCTACCAGCTTTACCAGCGTGGACAGACCATTGGCACGTTCCAGTTTGAATCGGCTGGTATGCAGAAGTATCTGCGCGAGCTTCACCCCACGGTCTTTGAGGACCTTATAGCCATGAACGCCCTGTACCGCCCCGGTCCGATGGACTACATACCCTCGTTCATAGCGCGAAAGAACGGCCGGGAGCCTATAACCTACGACATTGACTGCATGGAGAAGTACCTGAAAGACACTTACGGCATAACGGTCTATCAGGAGCAGGTCATGCTGCTGTCACGCCAACTGGCCAACTTCACCCGCGGCGAGAGTGACGCCCTGCGTAAGGCTATGGGTAAGAAGAAGAAGGACATTGTTGACGCCATGAAGCC
>CALYTD010000009.1 GCA_945486445.1 uncultured Prevotellaceae bacterium | reverse complement strand
GACACACTTCTGGCGCAGTTCAGAGTACAGCGTTATGAACGCAACAACGGACAAGATAGAAACCCCGGAGGTGTATGACCCATACTTTAACGTGGCAGGACGCGCCATGATATACAAGCGCATAATGCGTGGTTACTACGGCAGTTCGTGGAAATTTGATGACGCTAAATATGCGGAGTTTGTGACTTTCGATGCTGAGGCGCGTAAGGAGCGTGAGAACTATAAGGCTACGCTGAATGCCACAGGAGCTAAGGCAATGTCCGTGCCATACCACATAAGGGCACAACAAGGTGCTGACCTGCCGCAACTGGCAGCGCCGAAGGTCATAGAACCAATAAAGGTAAGGGTGATAAAATAAAGCAATGACAGGTGGGGGGACGGTATGCCAACCAGAGAAAAGAGGATAAGCATAGCGATGCCCCAAGGCGGAGAAAGACTAAGAGAAAACAACTCACAATAGGAACGCACGCTGGCATCACTGCAATCAGCACCCGATTGCAGTGTAATCAGCACCAGATCACAATGCAATCAGCACCTGTTTACGGCGTAATCAGCACCTGATTACAAGACAGAGCATAGCACCCCAGTCGATAACAGGCATCGCCGGCAGGTCTTACAGCACGGCTCTCACACCGCCGACAGCGGCAGAGGCCCGTGACAGTAGAGGGCAGGCGGGGAGCAAAACCAAACAAATCATGGCAATAATAAAAACTATCTACGGCAAGACCCCTAAGTGGGGCAAAGACTGTTATTTCAGTGAAACGGCAGCAGTAGTGGGCGAGGTCACCATGGGCGACCAGTGCTCGGTGTGGTTCAGTGCAGTGGTAAGAGGCGATGTAGCCCCCGTTACCATGGGCAACCGCTGCAACGTGCAGGACGGAGCCTGCGTACACGTGACCAACACAACAGGTCCTACGGTGATGGAAGACGATGTCACCATAGGCCATAACGCCACAGTGCACGCCTGTACGCTGCGGAAAGGATGCCTGATAGGCATGGGTGCCACCGTGCTTGACAAGGCCGACATAGGCGAAGGAGCAATAATAGCAGCGGGAGCACTGGTGCTGGGAGGCACGAAGGTGGGCGACCATGAGATATGGGGAGGCGTGCCGGCGAAGTTCTTGAAGAAGACTGCACCGGGACAAGCAGAGAGTTTCGCAGCACATTACGCGCAGTATGCGGCGGATTACCTTGAAGAGGAGAAAAGAGAAAAATCTAAATAAATGAAAGCCTAACCATTAAAAACGAAGATTTATGAAAAAGTATTTTATCGCAGTATGTATGCTTGCCACTGCCATTGGTGCGTCGGCACAGATTGATGAAGAAGACAAACAGTTGTTTAACCACCTCGGTGCCGGCGTAAGCGTGGGCATGGACGGTATAGGAATAAACCTTGCAACAACCATTACACCGTATGTGCAGGCGAGGATGGGCTATAACTTCTTGCCGGAAATTAAGGTGAAGGATATAGAAGTGGACGTGAATATAGATGGAAACAATGAGCAAGTTATCAAGAACACTTATAAAACAGTGACCGGTAAAGACTTGGATATACCGAGAAATGTGCTTATTGACGGAAAGATAAATATGAATAACTTTAAGTTGTTGTTTGATATTTACCCTTCAAAGACATCTGCTTGGCGTCTTACCGTAGGTTTCTATGCCGGCAAGTCACAAATTATCGACGCTTATACCACTAATTGCCAGGAGCAGTTGAGTGCACTTACGGCATATAATGAGATTGCGGATGACTACAATGCAGGAAAGTATGCCAGTATGGTGCCGGCTGGTGCTCCGGAGACTTTGCCTATTGCTGGTGTAAAACTTGGTGATTATCTTGTCAGACCTAATGGCAGTCAAGCACAGGCTTACCTCAAAGTCAACGGCTTTAAGCCATACGTAGGCATAGGATCAGGCCGTGCTATCTCAAACAAGCACCGCTTCTCATTCGCTTGGGACCTCGGTTGCCAGTTCTGGGGAACACCAACTATCTATGTGCAGGATGTGCCACTCGACAAAGAAGGCGTTGAGGGCGATGGCGGAGTGATAAAGACTATCTCAAAGATTACAGTCTATCCAACATTCAGTTTCCGCTTCAACGGCAGAATACTATAACGACATAACACAACGAACAATAAAAGAATCCCCCTGTTTCCGCTGCCTATCAGCAAGAAACAGGGGGATTATCTGTGTCAGATATGCTGTTGTCAGACCCGACAACTACTTGCGATAATCAGCAAGATCGTCAGGAGTAGCAGACATAATGAAGTCATAATGCTTCTCTACCTCAGCCGCAACGTAGCGCGTATATACACGAGCTGACTTGCCGAAGAGTTCCGGTGACTTGCAAGCATCGCCTATAAGAAGCAACGCCATGATGCAGTCGGCAGCCATTTCGTAAAGGTGCCGTATAGCAAAGTCCTTGAACTCGTCATCCTTTTTCTCGTTGACGAAAGTCACGGCAGCGTTGTATTTCTCCGCCATATTATCCACACGCTCCTTCAATGCGGCAAACTCCGCGCTGCACCAGTCGGCAGAGCCTATGCTGGCGGGTGCCTGGCCGAACTGCAACATATCGCTTATCACCTGCCCGTAGAAGCCGTTTGTGATGTAACGGCCTGCTGCCACGCACTGTAACTGCGTCGTTCCCTCGTATATAGTGAGTATGCGGGCATCGCGATAGAGGCGTTGGCAGGCGTATTCCAGCATGAAACCAGAGCCGCCATGCACCTGAATGCCATCGTAAGTGTTGAGGTTTGCGTATTCAGAAGTCATGCCTTTAGCAAGCGGTGTGAACGCATCCGCCAGTTTAGAGTACGTCTTACACTCCGTACGTTCCTCTGCTGTGAGTTTGTCTCCGTTCTCCTTGCGCTCCCGTTCGATGTCCTCCAAGATCTTATACATATCCACATAGCGGCTTGTCGCGTACAACAATGCGCGTCCGGCGTCAAGCCTTGCCTTCATAATGGACAGCATATCATAGACTGCGGGGAACTCAATGATGGCCTTTCCGAACTGCTTTCTGTCCTTGGCGTATGCCAATGCCTCGTTGTAAGCCATCTGACTGACGCCTGTACTCTGCCCGGCAATGCCGAGACGGGCACCGTTCATCAGTCCCATCACATATTTTATCAGTCCCATCTTGCGTGAACCGCACAACTCCGCCTTGGCATTTTTATAGACAAGTTCACATGTTGGCGAGCCGTGTATGCCCAGTTTGTTCTCCAGTCGGCGCACATCCACACCGCCGTCACGTTTGTCGTAGATGAACATTGACAGTCCGCGGCCGTCCCTTGTGCCCTCTTCCGAGCGTGCAAGTACAAGGTGTATGTCAGAATCTCCATTGGTAATGAAGCGTTTGCAGCCGTTCAGGCGCCAGCAGTTGTTGGCCTCGTCGAATGTGGCTTTAAGCATAACGGACTGCAAGTCGGAGCCTGCGTCAGGCTCAGTGAGGTCCATTGACATTGTTTCTCCGTTGCAGACACGTGGCACGAAACGCTGTCTCTGGTCCTCATCGCCAAACTCATAGAGTGTTTCTATGCAGTCTTGCAGTGACCAGATGTTCTCGAAGCCGGTGTCAGCAGTGGCTACCATCTCGTTGATTGCAGAATATACCGCCATGGGGAAGTTCAAACCGCCGTAGCGCCGGGGCATGGTCACGCCGTTAAGGCCTGCCTTTATTGCCGCGTCGAGGTTCTCGTAGGTCTTTGAGGCATACACCATCCGATTGTTAACGAGGTGCGGTCCTTCCGCATCTACCTCTTCCGCGTTGGGTGCCACGACGTTAGCCATGACGTCACCGGCAAGTTCCAGCACGCGGTTGTATGAGTCTAACGCGTCTTCAAAGTTCTCCGGAGCGTAGTCATACTTGTCTTTGTCGGCGTAATCACGTTCTTTCAGCTCAACGATACGCTTGAGCAAAGGGTGGCTGAGATGGTATTTTATCTCAGGATTGTCAGTATAGAAGTTTGGCATTTGTTCTTTTAGTTGTTTGGTTGTTTGGCCGTTCAGTGTTTTAGTTGCTTGTTTTTTCTGTCTGTCTTGCTTTGTGTGACACGACAAAATGACTAAAAAACTAAACAACCAAACGACTATTTGTTATTCTGCTTGTAATACTTTATGAGTTTAGGCACCACCTCTTCCACCGTGCCATTAATCACATAGTCGGCAATGGTGTTGATGGGAGCGTCCGGGTCGTTGTTGATTGAGATGATGATTCCTGCGTCCTGCATTCCTGCGATGTGCTGTATCTGTCCTGATATGCCGCAGGCTATATATACTTTCGGTCGTACTGTCACGCCGGTCTGGCCTATCTGGCGGTCGTGGTCAATCCATCCTGCATCCACTGCGGCACGGCTTGCGCCCACTTCCGCGTGCAGTTCCTTGGCAAGTTCAAAGAGTTGGTCGAAGCCTTCTTTTGAACCTACGCCGTAACCGCCTGCCACTACTATCGGCGCACCTTTCAGATTGTGCTTCGCTTCCTCCACATGGCGGTCGAGAACCTTTACCACGTACTCTGTCTCCGGCACGTATTTTGCCACATCGTGGCGCACTGTCTCGCCGTTGTAGTTCTCGTCTCTCACTTCTTTCTTCATCACTCCCTCGCGCACTGTCGCCATCTGCGGGCGGTGTTCGGGGTTAACGATGGTGGCGATGATGTTTCCTCCGAATGCGGGTCGTATCTGATATAGTTGCTGCTCATAGTGTTTTGTCACCAATTCGCCGGCATCGTTCTTCACTTTCATGTCGAAATCGCCTATCTCAAGCTCTGTACAGTCGGCGGTAAGTCCGCTGAACAGTGCTGACGACACGCGCGGACCGAGGTCGCGTCCTATCACTGTCGCGCCCATAAGGCATATCTGTGGTTTCTCCTCTTTGAAGAGGTTTACTACCAATGCGGTGTGGGGGTTGGAGGTATATGGGAACAGTCCCTCTGCGTCAAACACGTGAACCTTATCGACTCCGTACTTAATCACCTGCTGCTCCACGCCGTCCAGTCCGCTGCCGGCTATGATACATTCCAGTTTCACGCCCAGAGTGTCAGCCAGTTTGCGTCCTTTTGTGAGTAGTTCCAGAGAGACATCCTTCACTTTTGTGCCCTCTATCTCGCAATATACAAAAACGTTGTTCATTTGTCTTTTAATGGTTTGGGGTTGTAGGTTTTAGGTTGTAGGTAAGTCGGTAGGGAGGTGCAAGACCTCAAACCTGCAACCTTCAACCTACAACCATACCGCTTCCGGCGGTTACCCGATAATCTTTTCGTTAAGCAGTTCAACTATGAGGTTGTTCACATCCTCGTCAGACCCGGTCATGGTGCGGCTTTCCTTTGCCTTGAACACGATGTTCTTCACCGTCTTCACGTTGGTTGGCGAACCGGTTTTGCCTATCTGTTTCGGGTCACACTCTATGTCTGCCGCACCCCATTGCGTGATGTTCAGGTATGGTTTGCGTGCTATCATCGCCTCTATTGCCTCCGCCTGCTCTGGTGCGCGCTCTGCGGGCACGGTCGCGTTCTTGTACTTCATCAGCAGTTTTGCGTTGCGCGGACGGCATGGTGCGGCACTGCCGTTCACGGTGACCACCAATGGCAGTGGGGCTTCCACCGTCTCCACACCGCCGTCAATGTGGCGTTTTATCACTATCTTTCTTGCTTTCTCGTCAATGGAGACAATTTCCTCGGCATACGTTACCTGCGTCAGTCCCAGTTTCTCGGCTATCTGCGGTCCCACCTGCGCGGTGTCTCCGTCTATGGCCTGGCGACCTCCAAGGATGATGTCAAAGTCACCTATCTTCTTGATGGCCTGCGCAAGGGTGTATGAAGTGGCAAGGGTGTCAGCGCCGCCAAGCGGTCTGTCCGTCACGACATAGCCACAGTCAGCGCCGCGGTAGAGTGCCTCTCTAATCACTTCCGCTGCTTTCGGCAGACCCATAGTGACCACTGAGATTGTGGAACCGGGAAACTTGTCTTTCAGTATGAGCGCCTGCTCAAGAGCGTTCAGGTCGTCCGGGTTAAAGACTGCTGGCAGTGCGCTGCGGTTTACAGTGCCTTCCGGAGTCATAGCGTCAGGACCTACGTTTCTGGTGTCAGGTACCTGCTTTGCAAGTACTACGATTTTCAAACTCATAATTGTTGTTATATATATAAATAATGTGTAAAGTCTTTGTTCAGTTTAGTACATCGGACCGCAAAGTTACGCATTATTTTCGATTCTGCAAAATATTTGCACGAAAATTACTCATTCCCCCCGAAACTGTGCATAGAATGTAATCCTCCCGCGGGGGTATATACCTTCTCCTGCCACTTGCCGGCGTGACTCTCGTGAAAGGGGGCTGATTACATTGCGAACGGGGGCTGATTGCCGGGTAAAAGGGTGCTGATTGCCGGGTAAACAGGTGCTGATTGCGCATGGACCCGTCTCAACATGGCATGGAAGCAACTTTTGCCTGATAAAATTTCCTTATGTGGCGGAAAATCATTAACTTTGCAGGCAGTTACACAGTTGCCACCGGTGCGGTGGCAAGCAAACGATGTTGAATATATCTATAAAAACTAACTGAACAGCAAGAATGATGAAGAAGACAGTGAAAAGCCTGCTTGCCTGCCTGCTTGTGGTGACAAGGACGGCTGCGGCACCGCTTACTGTATGCGACTTTGAGGATTATGCCATTGGCACAACCGTACCTATGTGGCACATCTACGGCGGCACCATGACCTCCACGGCGACGGTGGAGGCAGACCCAAAGGACGCTGCCAACAAGGTGCTCCACGTGGTGCTGAAGGATTGGTGCGCGCACCCGGAGTTCGTTTTGCCCACAGACCTGCGCGGCAGTGCGTTGACAAACCGTTACGGCAAGGTGCGTTACCGCCTCTACCGCAGTGCCGGCGACGATGCCGAGTGGAAGCAGTTTGCCGCCTTTGTAGGCTCGCAGGAGGTTTACAGGGATGAGGGTTACCCCAGTCAGGGGGCGAAAGAGACGTGGCAGGTGAAGGAATACACCCTGCTGCCGGTTGAGGACAGCAACACCTCCGACCGCCTCAGGCTCGGCATACACCACGACAACTCCGACTATTACATAGACGATGTGCAGCTGGTAGGAGAGTATGACGACTTCGTTTCCGTTGAGGACGGAGGCACGCTGGACTATTGTGTCAGCAACACTTCAACCAGTTATAAGGCCATCTCGGACAATATCTACATCCCGGCAGGCCAGACCGCCAACGTGCTTACGTCCCGTTACTCGGAGTGGACGGGCAAGGTAGCGGGCGAAGGCACGCTCAACATCTACGCCGGCGGCGAACGGTCATACATCGGAACATCATCCAGCAAGGGCGCGACATACCCGGACTGGAACGGCATGACGGGCGATGTCCACGTCTATCCGTACAAGAAGGTGGCGGGCAACTGCGGCTTCTACGGACTGCTCGTGAGCAGCGGGACGTTCCAGCCGGACAACATCGACGCGTCAAGATACAATACCCTCTTCGCCAACAAGACGCTTGTGCTGCACGACGGCACCACAATGGCGGTGGAATCAGGCACACGCGGCATACGAATAGGTGAGTTGCATACCGAAAAAGGAAGCATATTGACAGGTTATTACAAGAACGGCAGCGCCAACTCGTACTATGTCATCGGCTGCAAGAATACCGACGCCGTGCTTGCCGGCACCATATCACCCACAGGAACGGGCAACAAGGTCGGTCTGATAAAGGAGGGCACGGGCACATACAGCATCACAGGCGGGGACAATGACATCAATGGCGGCATACGGGTGCTTGCCGGTACTCTGCTGATAGACAACGATGCCGCCACCACCGCGGCCGCAAAGACCAAGGGCGCGACAGGCAGTAACGGCACGCTGACGCTCTTCCACGGTGCCACCCTGGGCGGCAACGGCACCATAGCCGCACAAACAGAGGTGTATGGCACGGTGAGACCGGGGGCGGAAAACACAGGAACCTTGCAGTTCACAAATACCGCGACACCGGCAAACGGCGTGAAGGTGACCTTCCATCCAGAGGCAGTCGTGACATGCAGAGTGCTTGGAGCCGGTGCGGCAGACCGCCTGTGCGTCAACGGCACGATGGCTTACAGCGGCAAGACACAGGACTTTGAGGATTCTGAACGCATGCCACGCCTTGCCATAACACTGGCAGAGGGGGCGCAACTTGCCGTCAATGACGAGGTGACACTGCTCACAGCCACCGTCAAAGAGGGCACGGACTGGAACTTCGTGATACGCTATCCCAAGGCATACACATGGGTTGTGGAGCAGCGTGAGGGCGCAGACGGCTCTTATAACATAGTGGCGAAGGTCACATCGCTTGATTACAGCGGACAGGGTGACGTGGAAGACGAGGCCGAAGAGGGCGGCGGCACGGGAGCATATCCAGATGATGACTGGACGTTTGACCTCACTGACGACACGCCTTTGCGCACGTATGCCGCAAAATTGGGCAAGGACATAGGCATGGCAGCGGCAAGTTACCGTTACGATTGCAGCAAGGACACGGGTGAGACGGGACTTGTGGGCAGTCAGTTCACCATGCTTGTGGGCGAGAACGAGATGAAGTTTGACGCCACAGAGCCAAGCCAAAACAGTTTCAGTTACGGCGGAGCAGACGCCATAATGTGGGTGGCAGACAGGTATAAGCAGGCTGTGCGCGGACATACGCTGGCCTGGCACTCTCAGGTTCCGGCGTGGGTCAGCCAGGACGGAAAGAAGAATAACAACGGGTTCACAAAGCGCGAACTGCTCGATATACTGAAAAACCACATCTATAACGTGGTGGGCAACTATAAGGGCAGGATACGCGAGTGGGACGTTTGCAACGAGGTTCTCGACGATGACCAAAGCATTGTGCGCACAGACCCTACCGCCTACAAACTGCGTCCGTCCATCTGGGCAACGTATATAGGCGAGGAATTCATTGACTCGGCGTTCGTATGGGCGCACGAGGCAGACCCACAGGCAAAGCTATACATCAATGAGTACGGCGCGGAGTTTATGGGAGGAACAAAGACCGAAGCGTATTACAACCTCGTGAAGCGTCTCAAAGCCTCAAACATACCCATCGACGGCTGCGGCTTGCAGTGCCACCTCACCACGGGAGAACTGGACACTCTCAAGTTGGAGAAGAACATACGCCGCTACGCCGACATAGGCATGAACTGCATAATAACGGAACTTGACATAGCACTTGCCAACCCCTACGCCGCCGATGCGCTCGACATTCAGGCAAAGGAGTATGGTGCTATCACCAGAGTGTTCCTGCGAAACGATAACTGCCCGTCAATGCTTGTGTGGGGAATATCCGACAATCACTCATGGAGGCAGAACCAACCGCTGCTCTATGACAGTTCGCTGAAACCGAAACCGGCATACTATAACGTCCACGCACAGTTGAGACTGGCCGTGGAAAAGGCCACGGGCACGGGGGCGGTGAAGGCCGACGGAGCAGGTGCCGAGCCCCTGCGAACGGTATATACCAACGTGGCAGGACAGCGGATGGCAGTTCCTCACGGTCTGATAATTGAGCAACGCCACTACGCTGACGGCTCTGTCAAGACTGTGAAGAGAGTGGTGGAATAACTGGCATACAGCCACCACCGCTGTAAAAGGGTGCTGATTACATTGCGAACAGGTGCTGATTACCCTGCGGGAAAGGCCTGATTGCAATGTAATCAGCACCTTTTTACAAAATGGCCGTTTATGTTCCAGCATGACGTACGCAGCATGGAGCGTACGAATCTGCCGCCGAATTTTGCGTGACGAGGAAAAATAAGCCGCGGTACATTTGCGGGTTCAAGATGTTTTTTGTACTTTTGCATCACGTAAAACTTGTGACGTAAAATGTGTGATGATATGACAAACGTTTGTCGGTATCAGAAAAAAGTTGTAATTTTGCGTCTGATACGAAACAAGAAACAATGTACAGTCTGTTACTAACAGCCAGTCGCTGGCTATCAACATACACCTCATGGTTCATAATCGCCGTGGCATTGCTGACCTATCTCGTGCCGGTGATGTTCACGTGGGTACATGGTGCCACGCAATCACTTATCCTGGGTTTCATAATGCTGACCATGGGACTGACACTTACCATGCAGGACATGAAGGTGCTTGCCGCCCGTCCGTGGGACATACTAATCGGAACGTGTGCGCAGTTCACGCTGATGCCTGTCATAGCGTGGAGCCTTACCGTGGGAGTAGGCTATCTTGGCATCACCATTCCCAAACCAGTCATAGTAGGCATAATACTCGTGGGATGCTGTCCCGGCGGTGTGTCGAGCAACATAATGTCATACCTCTGCCGGGGAGATGTGGCGTTCTCGGTAGGCATGACCACCGTTTCCACACTCCTTGCGCCAGTGGTAACACCGCTGCTTGTGCTCTGGCTGGCAGGAGAACAGGTGGAGGTGGACGCCTTGGGGATGTTCCTCAACATACTCATAGTAACCCTTATGCCTGTCACCATAGGCTTCTTCGCCAACCTTTTCTGCGGGAAAAACGAGCGATTCAAGCGTGCGCAGGCCGTGATGCCAGCGTTCAGCGTGTTGGGACTGGCGTGCATTGTGGGCGGAGTAATAACCGCCGTACATGACAAACTGCTGCTTGAAGGCCTGGGATTCTTCCTGCTTGTGTTTGCCGTTGTGCTTGCCCACAACTCACTCGGCTACCTCACAGGCTACACTGTGGGGCGGGTGTTCCGCTTCTCAAAGGCAAAGAACCGCACAATCTCCATAGAAGTAGGAATGCAGAACGCAGGACTTGCCACGGTGCTTGCATCAACCTTCTTCGTCACCACCTGCCCGCTGGCGGTCATTCCATGTGCATTAAGCTGCGCATGGCACTCCATTTCGGGCACGATACTCGCCACATGGTTCAGAAGCAGGGACGGAGAAACTGCGGCATAGGTGGCCGGTAGAATACCACTTGATTACCCCCACCAGCAAGAAAATGACGTAATCAAGCAACAACTCCATTATACTACCAAACCACTAAGCCGTCAAACAACAATATAACGATACCACCAAACCACTAAACCACCAAACAACAAAACCACAAAATATGTCCTCCTACATTGTTTCAGCACGCAAATACCGCCCCATGACGTTTGACAACGTTGTGGGACAGGCCGCCCTTACCA
>CALYTD010000008.1 GCA_945486445.1 uncultured Prevotellaceae bacterium | reverse complement strand
AAAGTAAGCATAATAATGGGCAGCACAAGCGATATGCCCGTAATGGAGAAAGCAATGCAGTTCCTTAACGAGCAGCAGATACCCTTTGAAGTCAACGCCCTCTCGGCGCACCGCACGCCGGACGCCGTGGAAACCTTTGCCCGCTCGGCGGAGGAACGCGGCATACGCGTCATCATAGCGGCCGCGGGAATGGCGGCGGCACTGCCCGGCGTGATAGCCGCGAGCACCACATTGCCCGTCATCGGGGTGCCCATCAAGGGTATGCTCGACGGACTTGACGCCATGCTCTCAATCATACAGATGCCTCCCGGCATACCAGTGGCGACGGTAGGGGTCAACGGCGCCATGAACGCCGCCATCCTCGCGATGGAGATGCTGGCGCTGACCGACAAGGACATAGCCGCAAGGCTGAAGACATACAAGGCCGGACTGGGCGCGAAGATAGAGAAAGCCAACAGGGAACTTGCCGGGGTGAAGTATGACTTCAAGTGCAACTAACACCACACGACAGCATGATTCGCAGACAAACTTCCACAACAACGGTCGGCAATCTGACCATTGGCGGTGACAGCCCGATAAGGGTTCAGTCCATGACCACCACCAACACCAACGACACCGGGGCGTGCGTGGCGCAGGCTAAGCGCATCATCGACGCCGGGGGAGAGCTGGTGAGACTGACCACGCAGGGCAGGAGAGAGGCGGAGAATATGGCCAACATCTCCGCGGCATTGAGGGCGGAGGGGTATGACACGCCGCTGGTGGCGGACGTACACTTCAACGCCAACGTGGCGGACATTGCCGCAAGGCACTGCGAGAAGGTGCGCGTCAATCCGGGAAACTATGTTGATCCCGCGCGGACATTCAAGAAACTGGAATACACCGACGGCGAGTATGCCGACGAGTTGCGGAAGATAGAGGAGCGGTTTGTGCCCTTCCTCAATATCTGCAAGGCTCACGGCACCGCCATACGCATCGGTGTGAACCACGGTTCGCTGTCAGACCGCATCATGTCACGCTACGGCGACACGCCGGAAGGCATCGTGGAGTCGTGCATGGAGTTCCTGCGCATCTGCCAAAGGGAGGCGTTCCGCGACGTGGTGCTGTCCATCAAGGCCTCCAACACCGTGGTGATGGTGACCTCCGTAAGGCTGCTGGTGAAGGCCATGGAGGCCGAGGGGATGTGCTATCCGCTGCACCTCGGGGTGACAGAGGCCGGCGAGGGCGAGGACGGACGCGTCAAGTCGGCGGTGGGAATAGGCGCGCTGCTGACCGAGGGCATAGGCGACACCATACGCGTCTCGCTCTCGGAAGAGCCGGAACGCGAGATTCCCGTGGCGCGGAAACTGGTGGAATACGCTCCGCAGTGCGCGCTGATGCGTGAGAAGGCGCGGATAGAGAACGGCACACTGACACTGCATTTCAACGAGACCAGCATAGAGGACCTGCAACTGAAGGCCGCCATGACGGCGGGGGCACTGCTCATTGACCGCAAGGCCACCGACCTCGTGATAACCAACGAGGGGTGGGGCACGGAGGAGGAGCTGCGCTCTCTTGCCGATTCCATATTGCAGGCGGCGCGCGTCAGGTTCACAAAGACGGAGTACATATCATGCCCCGGCTGCGGCCGCACGCTCTATGACCTGCAAGGTACCATAGCGCGCATAAAGGCGGCGGTGAAGGAGGCTGCCGCGAGTGACCCGCGTTTCGCCACGCTGAAGATAGGCATCATGGGCTGCATAGTGAACGGTCCGGGAGAGATGGCGGACGCTGACTACGGCTATGTGGGTGCGGGACCGGCGAAGATTTCACTATATAAAGGCAAGGTATGCGTGGAGAAAGCCATACCGGAGGCAGAGGCGGTGGATAGGCTGCTGGCGTTCATAAAGGGGGATATGCCCCGTTGAACCCTGTCAACCTTTCAGGGCTCGCGGCTGTTAATAACACAGCGCCCGGCAATCAGCACCCTTTCACCACGCAATCATGTGCTGTTTGGAAGGCAATCAGCACCCCCTTGTATGGCAAAGAGACACGAATTACAAAACAAACAAAATAAAGGCAATGAAAGTACAAGACGCATTCGCAGAGAAACTGCTCGCGGTCAAGGCTATAAAGTTACAGCCTAACGACCCCTTCACATGGGCTTCCGGATGGAAGTCGCCCATCTACACCGACAACCGCAAGACCCTCGCCTATCCGGAGTTGCGCTCCTTCGTGAAGCAGGAACTGGTGCACCTCATACACACCGAGTTCCCTGAGGCAAACGCCGTGGCGGGAGTGGCAACGGGAGCGATAGCACAGGGTGCGCTGGTGGCAGACGAACTGCTGCTGCCTTACTGCTACGTGCGCCCGAAACCGAAAGACCACGGCATGGGAAACCAGATAGAGGGCACCATACCCGAAGGCTCAAAGGTGGTGGTGGTGGAAGACCTCATCTCCACCGGCGGCTCATCGCTGAAAGCCGTTGACTCCCTGCGCAAGGCAGGATACGAGGTGGTGGGCATGGTGGCAAGCTACACCTACGGCTTCCCCGTGGCCGAAGAGGCATTCAAGGCGGCGGGGCTGCGACTGGTGACGCTCTCTGACTATGAGCACACCACGGCCATAGCCGCCAAGACAGGATATATAAAAGAGGAGGACCTCGCCGTGCTGGCGGAGTGGCGCAAGTCACCGTCAACGTGGAAGCAGGAATAAAAGGTTATGAGGTTGTGGGTTGGAGGTTATGGGTCATGCGTGTATAGCAGGGCGAAAAGACCTTAAACCCACAACCTCTAACCACTAAACCATAAAAAGAAATGGCCAAATACGAAAGCAAGATAAAGCAGATCAACGCTCCCGTGGCAAATGTCTATGCCATGCTGAGCAACCTTGAGAACCTCCGCCCGATGCTGGAGAATGCGAGAAACAGCGAGGTGGTGAGAGAGAAAATAAGGGAAGCCGGGCAGGACCCGGCGCAACTGGACCGCCTGAAAGACGTGACGCTGACCCCGGACCGCATATCTTTCCCCGCCCCGATGGTGGGAGAAGTGGCACTGGCGGTGGTGGAGCGCGAGGAGAACAAGTGCATAAAGTTCCAGACGGAGCAGTCGCCCGTGGAGGCAAACCTATGGATACAGGTGCTGCCCGTGACGGAGACAACGTCAAAGATGCGCCTGACCCTGAAGGCAGACCTTAACCCTATGGTCAAGATGATGATAGGCTCGAAACTGGAAAGCGGGCTGGACCAGTTCGCCGATATGCTCGCTATGATGCCGTATTAGTTGTTTGGTTGTTTGGTTGTTTAGTTGTTTGGTTGATACATTGTCATCCTTCATACAACGAACCGCCAAATAACTAAACAACAAAACCACTAAACCACCAAACAACCAACATGAAACTCTGGGAAAAAAACTATTCCATCAACAAGGAGATAGAACGCTTCACGGTAGGACGTGACAGGGAAATGGACCTCTATCTCGCCAAATACGACGTGCTGGGCTCAATGGCCCACATCACAATGCTTAACTCCATCGGCCTCATTGCCGACGAAGAACTGACGCCATTGCTAAGGGAACTGCGCAACATCTACGACGTGTGCCAGCGCGGGGAGTTCGTGATAGAAGACGACATAGAGGACGTTCACTCACAGGTGGAGCTGATGCTGACACGCGCCCTCGGCGACATGGGCAAGAAGATACACTCCGGCCGCAGCCGTAACGACCAGGTATTGGTGGATCTAAAACTATTCACACGCGCCGCACTGCGTGAGGTCGTCGATGAGACAAAGTCCCTTTTCGACGAGCTCATAGCCAAATCAGAACAGTACAAGGGCGTGCTCATGCCCGGATACACACACTTGCAGATAGCAATGCCGTCAAGTTTCGGACTGTGGTTCGGCGCATACGCCGAGTCACTGACCGACGATATGCTCTACCTTCAGGCCGCATACCGCATGACTAACCGCAACCCTCTCGGCTCAGCGGCAGGCTACGGCTCGTCATTCCCGCTGAACAGGCAGATGACAACAGACCTGCTCGGCTTCGACACGATGAACTATAACGTGGTGTATGCGCAGATGGGACGCGGCAAGATGGAGCGCAACGTGGCATTCTCAATAGCCGGACTGGCGGGGACAATGGCCAAACTGGCGTTCGACGCCTGCCTGTTCAACTCGCAGAACTTCCGCTTTGTGAAACTGCCAAAGGAGTGTACGACCGGCTCAAGCATCATGCCACACAAGAAAAACCCTGACGTTTTCGAGTTGATACGCGCCAAGTGCAACAAGCTTCAGGCGCTGCCAACACAGGTAACACTGATACAGAACAACCTGCCCTGCGGCTACTTCCGTGACTTGCAGATAATAAAAGAGGTGTTCCTGCCTGCCTTTGACGAACTGAAAGACTGCCTGTCAATGTGCGCATACATCATAAACAAGATAGAGGTAGCCGATGATATACTCGACAACCCGATGTATGACGCCATCTTCTCGGTGGAGGAAGTGAACCGACTTGCCGCCGACGGCATGCCGTTCCGCGACGCTTACAAGAAGGTCGGGCTTGACATAGAAGCCGGAAAGTTCACACCCTGCAAGGACATACACCACACTCACGAGGGCTCAATAGGCAACCTCTGCAACGACCGCATACAGAAACTCATGCAGTCAATACTCGACGGCTTCAACTTCCAAAGGGTGGAAGAGGCGGAGAAGGCACTGCTGAACGTGAAGTAACATATAAACAAAAGTGTGAGGTAGCCTGTTGTCAGCCATGATGACAGGCTACCTCCAGCGCAATTCTGACAACCTCCCACCTCTAACCCACAACCTCCAACCCACATGAGACGCATAATCCCCCTGCTGCTGATGCTCCTCCCCTTTGTATCCTGCCAGAAGGCGGAGAACGAATACACCACACACCAGTGCTATTTCTCGTTCAACTGCTCCTATCACAACACCTCACGGCTGCTTAACGCGGTGAACTCCTACGAGCAATTCGCCATTGTCACCACAAAGCCTTTGAGCGGAAAGACATACACCGTGGTCACCTCCATATACGGAACAGCGGACACCGGGGACAACATCACCACCGACCTGGAGACCCAGCGGTCGCACATCCTCGGACTGTCAAACGGTCTTATCATCGGAAAGTCGTCCATGGACCAGAAGCTTTACGCCTTCGACCGCCAGTGCCGCAACTGCTTTGACAGCACAAACATGACCAACGCGCCGCTGCAATGGGCTGGAAACAACAGCACGGTGAAGTGCGACAAGTGCGGTCGCAAGTACAACCTCAGCAACGGTGGCATAGTGTCTGAGGGAGAAGGCGGCAACTCTCTCTTCAAATATCGCATCACCTACGACGGCACTTACATCATGGTGCAGAACAGGTAACATGCCGCGGGGCGCGGCACTGCGCTAACATACCCAGTTCTTCAGCCCTGTCCTGCACAGGACGTGAACCATGATGGTGCTGGCAACAAGCGCGGAGATGGCCATCACCAGTGGCTCTATGCATATTGGCAGGGATGAGACAACGCCGGGGAAGAACCTCATAAAGGCGGAGATGAAAAGGAAATGGGTGAGGTAGATGCCGTAACTGTAACGGCTGATGGCTTTCACTGCCCTCACAAGCAGGCTCTCCCGGCACTGTGCGGCGGTGGGGATGGAGATGAACAACAGCCCGAATACACCTATCGTGAGCAGCGAACAGAGGCGGTAAGTGTCTTTTGCAAACTCTGAATCGTTGCACCACAGGTTGACAATCATTATTATGTAGCCTGTGATGAACGACACAATGACTGCCGGTTTGAACCAACTCTCGTGCTGCATATACCTCACGATGGCGTAACCACCTATAAAAAACTTCAGTTTTATCAGGAACTTGACGGGGAAATAACTCAACAATGTGGTCTCTGGCAGGCAGAAGTCGAGTATCTCCACTGCCAGCATCAGTGCTAAAAGGAAGTAGATGTTGCCCTTACTTGCCGCATGAACATACACTCGCAGCGCCGGAGTGAAGAGGTAAAGCGTCACAATCAGGAACACATACCAGTATATCTGGTGCGCGCCGTTCTCATAAACGGTGGCGTGCAGCAGCCCTTTCATGTATCCCCAGGCCGAGTCTCCGCCGAGTTCCTGTGTGTATCTCATGGCGAACACTATGCAACTCCACAGTGCAAAGGGCTTCAGCAGCCTCACACACCGCTTCTTGAAGAACACGGGCAGGGGCTCCTCCTTTGCCAGCAGCAGTGCGCCGCTGAGCATGACGAACAGCGGAACGCCGATATACACAAGTTGCAGAAGGGAGTAGGAGATGGTGGCGGGGGTGAGGACCCTGCCGTCGGCGGTGCTCGCCTCGTACAGTAACTGGAGCGAGTGAATGATGATGACGAGGGTTATAGCAACCGTTCTTATGATGTCATACCTTATGTCGTACGCCGTAGGGTTAGTGTTGTTAGGTGTCATAATGTTTTTTTTTAGGGGAAAAGGGGACAAAAGGCGTTCCCATTGCAAAGTTACTGAAAAATTATCTAATAACAGAAGAATTACCATTAATAATTGCTTACATCGCACCGACAGCCCTCTGTTACGCCTGATAATAGCGTGGTGGAGGCGGTAACGATGTTAAATAGTGCAAAAACACTTGCCTATTTCGGGCTAAATGCGTAACTTTGCAATCACTTTACGGCTGCCGCAATGGTGGAATTGGTAGACACGAGGGACTTAAAATCCCTTGACCCGAAACGGTCGTGCGGGTTCGAGTCCCGCTCGCGGCACACTACTCACGGTCTCAGGAAGACGGTTTTAGGTTACGGATGATGATAATCCGTAATGCGAAAACACTCTGGGACGGTGCAGAAACAACCTAAACCCAAGAACTATAACAATGAGAAAAATCATTGACAGAGGAACAGTCATGGCAATATCCGTTGCCATGACTGTTTTCGCTTTTGTGCTTTCATCCTGTTCTACGGACGGCGGCAGGTTCAAGATAGACGCAAGGTTCCTCAACATGAACCAAGCAAACTTCTACGTTTACTCCCCTGACGGGGTGCTGGAAGGCATTGACACGATAAAGGTCTATGGCGGACGCTTCACCTACGAGAAAGACATTACTCAGGCCGGCACCGTTGTGCTGGTGTTCCCCAACTACGCCGTGATGCCCGTTTTCGTAGAACCCGGAGCGGACATATCCATTGATGCCAACGCCGCGCACCTGAAAAGCATGGAGATAACGGGCACGGACAACAACGAACAGTACACCGAATGGCGGCAGAACAGTGACAAACTGTCGCCGGCGGAGATGCGGAAACACGCCGAACTGTTCATCAACGACAACCCCAAGTCCGCCGTTTCGCTGTGGCTCATAAGGCAATACTTCGTGTTATGCCCTAAGCCTGACATGAAGAAGGCGCAGGCAATGCTGCGTAAGATGAAGGAGAGCATGACGGCGGAGGAGCGTACCAGCCCCACGGGCCTGCTGGCTTTACGGTTATATAATGACGTGGGCAGGGTGACGGCAGTGGGCGTTGGCGACCCGTTGCCGCGCTTTACGGCAAAGGACATAGACGGCAACGCAGTGACGAACGGCGTTATGCTGAAAGGCAACACGGTGCTTTGCGTGTGGGCTTCATGGAACTATGAGAGTTGTAACATGCTCCGTCAACTCGCTTCTAACCAGCAGTATGCGGCTGACTCGGCAAAGATAGACCACGTGCTGACCGTCTGTCTTGACCCAGACGTGAACTCATGCCGCAAGACTTTGAAGACAAACAACGCAGAGAAGCTGACCACCGTCTGCGACGGCGATATGTGGGACTCAAGGATTATTAAAGACCTTGGAGTGACAACGGTGCCGTATAACCTGAAAATACGCGACGGAAAAATCATTGGACGCTGCGTGCCGATAATGGATTTGATGAAGAAGTGAGGTGGGAGGTTAGTCGTTTGGTGGTTTGGTTGACGGGTTGGCCAGTTGCTAAAAAAAACGATGCAATAAGGCCACACCACCAACCCACCAAACAACCACACCACTAAACAACCACACCACCAAACAACAAAATAACCAACCCACTACCATGCTCCACCTCAACGACCTCACCATAGGCTATCGCGGCAACGCCGTAGCAAGCCACCTCACGGCGCATCTCGCCGTGGGCACTATGACCTGCCTCATTGGGCGCAACGGCTCTGGCAAGTCAACGCTGCTCCGCACCATCGCCGCCTTCCAGCCGCCACTGTCGGGAAGCGTCACCTTCTCGCTGCCAGAGCCTGTTGACATAAGCGTGATGACGCCACGTCAGCGAGCACGTACCATAGGGGTGGTGCTGACGGAGAGCACCGACGTGGGTAACATGACCGTCAGGGAGATGGTGGCAATGGGGCGTTCGCCATATACAGGGTTCTGGGGGAGGCTGTCGAGTGACGACGAGGCGCAGGTTAGTGAGGCGCTGCGCATGACGGGTATGGAGGCCTTTGCCGACACATACGTGAACGCTATCAGCGACGGTGAGCGGCAGAAGGTGATGATAGCAAAGGCCCTGGCGCAGCAGACACCGTTCATACTGCTTGACGAGCCCACCGCCTTTCTTGACTATCCGTCAAAGGTCAGCACCATGACCATGCTAAGAGACCTGTGCCATGAGCAGGGGAAGACGGTGCTGCTGTCAACGCATGACCTCGACACTGCCCTGCGACTTACTGACCGCGTGTGGCTGATGGAGAACGGAGGAATAACTGACGGCGGAGCGGAGGTGGCTGGGAGTTTGGTTGTTTAGTGGTTTTGTTATTTAGTTGTTTAGTGGTTTTGTTGATAGAATATGGCGCTGGCGCATCACACACAGGGGCGGGGCTTCCGCTGTTTTGTTGCTGCTCAAGGTGTGGCGGCATATAGGGATATAAGTTAAGAGGTGCTGATTGGCGTGTAATCAGCACCTCTTAACCTTTTAATCAGCCCCTTTTTGCGTGGTTATTTGCTGTTTTTTGCGGCGTGGGCTGTTGTGACGGCGTTGGCTGTCACTTCTTTTCCTCTTTCAGAGCATCCGCCACGAGTTCCGCAAGGCGTGCCGCACCCTTCTCGTTGGGGTGTATGCCGTCACGCTGCATATTGGCGGATTGGTCGGCGAAGAGGCTGTGCAGGTCTATCACCCTTAGCTTGTTCTTCTTGGCAAGTCGTTGTATGGCAGGGATTTCAAGGTTCACTATCACCGAGTCGTTGATGCTCCAGGTGTCCTTAAAAGCCGGTATCGGCGTGCAGAGATATATCTTCGGCTTTGACGGCAGAGCTTTCAATGTGTCTATCATTGCCTGATAGTCCTTGGCAAAGTCACGCTGCGCCACCTGCAGGTTCTGCGCCTTCGTGTCGTTGGTGCCCAGTTTTATCACCACAATGTCGGGGTTATACGCCTGTGCGTCACGCCATGCCATCTCGCGGATGTACGGCCTGTCTCCGCCGGAGCAGAGCGTCCTGCTGCTGACACCGAAGTTCCTTACCTCGTAACCCTTGCCCAGATGCTTGCGCAGCAGGGCGGGATATGACAGTTGTTCTGCCATGTCTATGCCGTGACCGTCTGTTATGCTGTTGCCGATGCACGCCACCTTTACGTCCTTTTCGGCCGGTAGGGGCACGTCTTTAAGCCACTGCGAGAGGTCGGCCAGCATACGGTCGTGGTACTTGTATGACGCCTTGAAGCCGAAACCGTGGCCGCCTGTGGGGTAGATGTGCATCTCACAAAGGTTTCCTGCACGGCGCATGGCGTTGTAATATGCCACGCCGTTTGTTACTGGCGGCACCGCACGGTCGTCGTTGGCAAGCAGTATTATGGCGGGAGGAGTGAGGTGCCGGCGCACGGCATTGTGGTTAGACCATTCCCGTTGCAGTGCCTTGTCGTTGATGCCGTCACCCATGAAGCGTGTCACGGAGCCCTTATGGGTCTCTTTTTCCACCATTGAGATAACGGGATAGAAGAGTATGCTGAAGTCGGGTCGCTCCTCATAGCGTGCGTGTGTGGATACGCTTGATGCGAGATGTCCCCCTGCTGAGAATCCCATTATGCCCACGGCGCGTGGGTTTACGTGCCACACGGCGGCGGAATCACGCACGGTGCGCATGGCGTTGTAGGCGTCAGAGAGCGGTATGTTACGGTTACCCTCAGGCATACGGTACTGCAACACGATGTAGGCAATGCCTTTTGCGTTGAAGAACTCCGCCCAGTCGTGGCCTTCGTTCTGCATGGATAGGTGGATATAGCCACCTCCGGGGCAGTCAACCACCGCCATGCCGTTGGCTTTGGCGGCCGCTTCGGCGCTGGGGAGATATACGGTTAACTCTGATTTCCCGTCGTCAGAGTTTTTCAATACGAACTTGCGGACGGTGCTTTGCGCCGCTGCCGACAGCGTCATTGCGGCGAGGAGTAGTAGTGACAGGGTCTTCTTCATGATGTTGTTTGGTAAGTAGTTTACAATATGCAAAGGTATGTAATTTATCCCACAGTACCAAATAAAAACCGAGGAAAGATTCTTCTCCCCGTCACCTTACGGCCGTTCACGATGTATATACCCCCTCTCTGACGGCCGTTTCCTACGGTTATTCCGCCCGTTGTGTATGCCTTTACGGCGCTGTCATTGCTGTTTCTCACCGCTCGAAGTGCTGATAGTCTTTCATACTTCTCCATGCTCCTCCCCACGAAAAGCCGTGTTGCGTGAAGAGACGGTGGCACAGGTCACCACGAAGTATAGCCATCGGCACCCGTTGGCGGTTGCGGACGTAGGGTTGTGAGGCGCTGGGCCGTACCTTAGAACCCTTCACGTAGGGGTTGTAAAGCGGGTTTATATCCACCGCCATGCCCATGCCGTGCTTGGAAACACGTGTGCGGGAGCCCGTGACGGGGCGGAAGTTGAAGCACGAGGTGTTGTTGGCACTCATGGAACGGTCGTCATCAGCGTCGTAATCATCAATGAGTACCATGCGCTCGATGCGGTAACCACCCTCGTACAGACGGCGGAAAATGGTGAGGAGGTCACGGGCTATGGCCTTGTTACACACCATCTCACCCACCTGCGTGAGTCCCTCCCCGTTGCGGTGAAGCATGAGGAGGTATCTCAGGTCGCTGCGTTTAACGGTGCAGCCCTTGCCGAACGAACGCCCCTTCATGCGCCGGAACACGGCGTCGGGAATCTCCT
>CALYTD010000007.1 GCA_945486445.1 uncultured Prevotellaceae bacterium | reverse complement strand
GTCTTACTATGCTGTTCTTTGGTTCTACTAATATTCTGCGCAGGGCGTCATGGTCCAGCGGATTGAGGTGAGTGAGCACTGGCAGACGGCCGATTATCTCTGGTATTAGTCCAAATGACTTCAGGTCCTGTGGCGACACGTAGCGCATCATGTCCTTCTGGTCTATCTTGCGTGTGTTCTGCACGCTGTTATAGCCCACGGTGTGTGTGTTCAATCGTTGTGCTATCTTCCGTTCTATACCGTCAAATGCTCCGCCGCAGATAAAGAGTATGTTGCGTGTGTCAACGTGTATGTAGTCTTGGTCGGGGTGTTTTCGGCCGCCTTTTGGTGGTACGTTGACTACCGTTCCTTCCAAAAGCTTCAACATTCCCTGCTGCACGCCCTCGCCACTGACGTCACGTGTGATGCTGGGATTGTCTGACTTACGGGCTATTTTGTCTATCTCGTCAATGAAGACTATGCCTCGCTGCGCTGCTTCAAGGTTGTAGTCTGCTACTTGTAACAGGCGGGAGAGTATGCTTTCCACGTCTTCTCCTACATAGCCTGCTTCTGTAAACACTGTGGCATCGACTATTGTGAAGGGGACATTGAGCAGTTTGGCTATGGTACGTGCCATCAGTGTCTTGCCTGTTCCCGTGGAACCTACCATTATTATGTTGCTCTTCTCTATCTCTACACCGTCTTCACTCTCTGGCTGTGACAGTCTTTTGTAGTGGTTATACACCGCCACGGAGAGATAACGTTTTGCTTCGTCCTGACCTATGATATACTGGTCAAGATACTCTTTTATCTCCACGGGCTTGGGTATGTCCTTCATCTGCGGCGTGTCATTTGCCCCTGCTACACTTTTTTTGTTATGTCGTGGCGTGGCGCCTAAGGCTGATTGTGCTATATGCCATGCTTGTTCTGCACATTCGTCGCATATAAATCCGTTCATGCCCGTTATGAGCATACGTACTTCTTCTTCGCCTCTACCGCAGAAACTGCACGCGTTTCCTTTTCTTTTTACCATTTCAGTAGTCTGGGTTTCTCTTTATTTCTTAACCAACACCTGGTCTATCATACCGTATTCTTTTGCCTCTTCTGCTGTCATCCAGTAGTTTCGGTCTGAGTCTGCCCACACTTTCTCGTATGGTGTGTGTGAGTGGTTGCTGATGATGGTATATAGTTCTTTCTTAAACTTCTGTATTTCCTTTGCCTCTATCTCTATGTCGCTGGCCTGACCTTGCACTCCTCCGAGCGGCTGGTGTATCATAACACGGCTGTGAGGCAGGGCGGAACGCTTGCCCTCTGTTCCTGATACGAGCAGCACTGCACCCATAGAGGCGGCCATGCCGGTGCATATTGTTGCGACATCACTGGATATGAACTGCATAGTGTCATATATGCCCAGCCCTGCTGTCACGCTGCCACCGGGTGAGTTGATGTATATTGAGATATCTTTATCTGGCTCAGTGGAATCCAGATAGAGCAACTGCGCCTGTATAATATTGGCGGTATAGTCGTTTATCTCTGTGCCAAGAAAGATTATGCGGTCCATCATCAGGCGTGAGAAAACGTCCATCTGCGTAACGTTCAACTGTCTCTCCTCAAGAATATAGGGGTTGAGATACTGATTCTGCGCTGCAACGACGTTGTCAAATGCCATGCCGTTTATACCCAGATGGCGCGTAGCATATTTTCTGAAATCACTTGTCAAGTTCATAATGTATATATAATATTGTGTTTTTACCTTTTCCGACCCATCACAATACGGTGAGGGGCATTTTCAAAACAAAGTTACTTAAAAAAAACGTAACAAACAAACTTTTCCGCGTTTTTTTTGTTTCTTCTCTTGTATTTGGCACAAAATGGTACGGATAACTATGGTTTGTACTTTTCCTTCTCTTTGCTATTCTTGTATATCCTGTTCTTTCCCATGTGTGCCTTTCGTTTTGTTGGTTATCACCGCACATCTTTTCTGTCAACTGTGGGTGAAGGGCTGCGCCTGCAATTAGCACCTGATTACTTTGTGACTTGGTGCTGATTACGCAGTAATCTGCAACTGACTGCACGGTAAACTGCACCTGATTGTCATGCCACCTGCGCTTCCTGACAGCAGATGCAGTGACTGACGGGGAAATAGAAAGACAGCAAAGACATTTTTAGCAACTGGTGATTGTTGCTGTAATCTGTCTTTGCTGTCGTGAAACTGGTTATTGAGTGTATTTCTGCCTACGGCTTTTCTGCCGTCCACGGATAGTGTCTTCTGCCGTCGCGGGCATTGTCTGTCGGTGCTTGTAGGGGGCTTATTTCAGATACCACACACCGTTTTTCTCCACCATCGGCACTATTATTTCCTCTTCCGTGCTGTCAGCGTATGCCAGAGCGAGGAACGCATTGACCGTGTGTAAAACCGTGTCGGAAGTTGCTCGCAGGGCGGTCACCTTGCTAATGCCCTTATGTTCCGCCTTCTGGCGCTCTATATACATCTGCATATTGAGTTTCAACTGGCTTCGATAGTCTGGCGCTACACTGTCACCCTTTAACATTCCCTCTAAATACGCGTCGTAATCGCCCTGCAAAAGCTGGTCATAATATGCTTTTGCAGCCTGCAATGCCACGTCCTCAGGCTTGATTTCCTCCTTCTTGCAGGAGGCAGTGAGCAGCGTACATAGCGTCAATGCTAATATTACCTTCCTCATTTCTGCCTTACGAATATGTTTATCGGCGTGCCTGTCAGCTCCCAATGCTCACGCATCTGGTTCTCAAGGAAACGGCGATACTGTTCTTTTACATACTGCGGAAGGTTGGCATAGAACACGAAGGTAGGTATCTGCGTGTCGGGAATCTGTGTGCAGTACTTTATCTTTATGTATTTTCCCTTTATTGACTGTGGCGGTGTAGCCTCTATGATAGGCAGCATCACTTCGTTGAGTTTGCTCGTGCCGATGCGTAACTTACGGTTAAGATACACCTGCTTGGCGGTTTCAAGCACCTTATATATTCTCTGTTTCGTCAGTGCAGAGGCAAAGATGATGGGGAAATCCGTGAATGGTGCCATGCGCTGGCGTATCGCATTCTCAAACGTTGAGATAACAGCCTGCGTCTTTTCCTCCACAAGGTCCCATTTGTTCACTACCACCACAAGCGACTTGTTGTTCTTCTGTATCAACTGGAAGATGTTCATGTCCTGCGCCTCTATGCCTCGTGTGGCGTCTATCATCAGTATGCACACATCGGAATTTTCTATCGCTCGTATAGAACGCATAACGCTATAGAACTCCAAATCCTCGCTGACCTTGTTCTTACGGCGTATGCCTGCCGTATCAACAAGATAAAAGTCAAAGCCGAACTTGTCATAACGTGTGTAGATAGAGTCACGTGTTGTACCGGCAATATCTGTCACAATGTGACGATCCTCACCAATGAAGGCGTTGATAATACTTGACTTACCCACATTCGGGCGTCCCACAACAGCAAAACGAGGTATGCCCTCCTCCACGCCGGAGACACTCTCTACTGGCAACTTTGCCAGCACCTCGTCAAGCAAATCACCTGTGCCAGAGCCCGTAGCAGCACTGATACACAGCGGGTCACCAAGCCCCAGACGGTAAAAGTCGGCGGCATAATACTGCTGTTCGTTGTTGTCGGTCTTGTTACTCACAAGTATCACCGGCAGTTTTGTCTTGCGAAGAATCTGCGCTACATCAGCATCAAGGTCCGTGACACCCGTCTGCACGTCCACAAGGAAGAGCACAAGGTCTGCCTCCTCCGTGGCTATCGTCACCTGACGGCGTATGGCATCCTCAAAGATGTCGTCACTGTTAACTACCCATCCGCCGGTATCTACGACAGAAAATTCCCTGCCTGCCCACTCACACTTGCCGTACTGACGGTCGCGAGTGGTGCCCGCCACATCACTGACAATGGCGTGGCGCGTCTTTGTAAGACGATTGAAAAGCGTTGACTTGCCCACATTAGGACGTCCAACTATTGCTACTAAGTTTCCCATTTTTCATTTCCCGCTCCTTACGGGTTCCTAATTTTTGCTCAGTAAACTAACTGGGGTTATATTACTCTGGGAGCATCTTATATGTATAATATAAAGTATAACGGGTAAAGACATCACGCCACACACCGCTGTCACAGCATCAAAGGCTGCACGGTGAGACGTATCTTACCCGTTATACCTATTCATGACCGTCAACGGTCGATATGCTTACTTCGTGTATTCCTTACCCTTTCCCTCGATAGGCTTACCGTTTTGGTAACCGCTGACAGGCGTGACATTCACGTCAAGGTCACCAAGTATGGCGTTGAAGTAGGTCTTTGGCGTACGTGTGAACGACACTGTCGATTTGTCAAGAGCCTCCTTCATAATGTCGGCAGTGGTGTTCTCGTTGAAGTAGTTCCACACCTCAAAGGTCAGACCGTCTTCAAACAACTCGCGACAAACCTTTAACACCTCACTGTTAATGCCCTTTGTGCTAACCGTTATGCCTGCGTCAGAGTACTCTACTGTTATCTCTACCGTTGTATTACCTATCTGCATAGACTTGCCGTAAGTCATGTTGTCATAGTGTTTCTGCACAATAGACACGTCATCTGCTTTGAGGAAGTACTCTGGTTTCATTGGGATTGTAACCGTAACGTCCGTTGTATCCCTTACGTGTATTGACAATTTGCTTGACTGTTCGTCCTTATGATCCTGTATAGCAAGGTTAATTTCTACCATGCCCTGGCTGACAGGATCAAGACCATCCTCCTTCTTAAAGTCAGGAATATCATCTATTGACGGTGTTGACTGACCCGTCAGCACGCCGTCAACGTGCCACACCCTGTCGATAGTCTGGTACTTGGCAACATACCATATCACCTTCAATGTTTCTGAATTAGATGGCAGTATCACCTTCGGTTTGCCCTGATCTCCATTCAAAAGGTCTTCAACCGTTGGGATTTCACCACCTATTGCTTTCAACACCTCTTCGCCCTGAGGGTCATAGATGTAATGAGGCACTGTGCCAAGACCTGCATAAAAATCATATGAAAGGTTTATCTTGCCTTCGTTTACGCTGCTTTTCAGAGAACCATTACCAGATGTTCTTGGATAGTAAAGCGTGGGATTATACACTACTCCCTCCGCTGTCAAAACCCTATCATCTATCCTCAGATAGAAATAAGCCTTGTCAGTAAGTCCGTCAGGCAACGCTCTTGTCAAGTCACTGACAAGGGTATCTGTGCCTACATACGCCACAATCTCTGAGGTTTTGTATGCCGTAACAAAACCAGAGGCCTTCTCATCGCCTGCAAGACCGTCCTCACTGCTTGAGCAACTGTACAGTCCCACGGTAAGGGCAGCGGCTGCAAGCATCACAGTTAGTTTCCTTTTCATTTTGTTTCCTCCTTTTTTTTGTTGTTATATCTAAATCTTTTTCACGGCAATGGCAGACTGTTTATCACTCAGGAGTATATCCAAAGGCATTCAGTTCCCTGTCATTGCTACGCCAATCTTTATCCACTTTCACGAAGGTTTCAAGGTAAATGCTCTTTCCGAAGAATCGTTCCAAGGCTTTACGTGCCTCCATATTCATCTTCTTTATGGCCACTCCCTGATGTCCTATGATAATACCTTTCTGGGTATCACGTTCTACATAGATTGTCGCCGTGATGTGAATGTTGCGTTCTGTCTCCTTGAACGACTCGCATCTTACCTCTACTGCGTACGGTATCTCTTTGTCATAATAAAGGAGAATCTTCTCTCTTATTATCTCATTGACAAAGAATCGTGCTGGTTTGTCGGTCAGTTGTTCCTTGTCAAAGTATGGTGGTGACTCTGGAAGAAGTTCTTTTATGCGGTTCAATAGTATGTCTGTTCCAAACTTATTCTTTGCCGATATGGGCAGAATCTCCGCGTTTGGCAACAGCGTATGCCACTTTTCTACTATATCACCAAGTTTCTTTTGCTCTGTCTGGTCTATCTTATTGATGAGCAATATCACCGGTATTGTCTGCTTAGCGACCTTTGCAAGGAAGTCACTGTTCTTCTCTGGGTTCTCTACTACGTCTGTTACATAGAGTAATATGTCTGCGTCCGTCAGTGCGGATTCAGAGAATGCCAGCATGGTTTCTTGCAACCTGTAGTTTGGTTTCAGCACACCTGGTGTGTCAGAGAACACTATTTGCATCTCAGGTGTGTTCACAATGCCCATTATTCGGTGCCTTGTGGTCTGTGCTTTGAATGTGGCTATGGAGATACGCTCACCTACCAGTTGGTTCATGAGCGTACTCTTGCCTACGTTGGGATTGCCAACGATATTCACGAAACCTGCTTTATGCATTATTTTCCGGTTTTGCTTCCGTCATAACCCCACTTTATGTATGAGGCTCCATGTACGAAACCTGCTCCGAAAGCGGTGAAGATGACGTTGTCACCTTTTTTCAATTTCTTCTCAAAGTCCCACAGAGCGAGGGCTATTGAGGCTGCGCTGGTGTTGCCATAGTGTTCTATATTCACCATAACCTTCTCCATTGGTATGTCGAGTCGCTTTGTGACAGCCTCTATTATGCGCATATTTGCCTCATGGGGTATCACCCAATCCACGTCGTCCTTGGTCAGGTTGTTTTGCTTCATCACTGTTTCTACGTCGTCAGCCATGCTTGTTACGGCATAGCGGAACACCGTGCGGCCTTCTTGGTAGATATAGTGCATACGGTGGTCAACGGTATAGTGTGATGAGGGACATACTGAACCGCCGGCTTTCATATGCAGGAATGGAAGCCCGAGGCCGTCTGTGCGCAGGAAAGAGTTTTGGAAACCTACTCCTTCTTCGGTAGTGGCTTCTACGAGTACTGCTGCCGCTCCGTCTCCAAAGAGCACGCAGGTCTGGCGGTCGGTGTAGTCAGTTATTGACGACATCTTCTCTGCTGCAACGACTATTACTTTCTTATATCGTCCGCTCTGTATCATGGCTGCTGCCATATCAACGGTATATAGGAATCCACAGCAGGCGCATGATACGTCCATGCCGTGTGCATTTTTTAGTCCGAGTTTGCCTATTACGATTGCGGCGTTTGATGGAAAGCGGTAGTCTGACGTTGTTGTACAGCAGATTACGCAGTCTATTGTCTGAGGGTCAACCTCTGTTTTCTTTAGCAGTTGGCGACAGGCTTTACGTGCAAGGTATGCTGAACCGAGGCCTTCTTCATTGAGTATGCGGCGTTCTTTGATGCCTACACGTGTCATTATCCACTCGTCACTGGTATCTACCATGCGTGAGAGTTCCTCGTTTGTAAGGATATACTCTGGCACATATCCACCAATGCCAGTGATAACAGCGTTTATCTTCTCCATTAATATAATTGTTTGTGGTCACAGTTTACAGTTAACAGAGTTGCGGGCAGAGTTTGAGAGTTCTGCCGCAGGAGATAGATCCGACGACAGGACAGTCCCATGCCTCCTGTCCGCAACACCTGTTCTCCCACCGTCCGTAACCGCTTGGTATGATATTTAACAGGGGAAAGTTATTTTCTTGACAGCTATCGTTACTCTGCTACTTCGTTCATAACGATAGCTTGCTTGCCACGGTACTGTCCGCATGACGGGCATACTGTGTGATATACATAGTATGCACCACAGTTAGGACATACAGCGAGCGTTGGAGCCACTGCCTTGTCGTGTGTACGACGCTTAAGAGTACGTGTCTTTGACTGTCTTCTTTTAGGATGTGCCATTTTCTTTCTTTCTTGTTTTTGTTATTAATTCTTCAGTTTATCCAAGTCGGCCCAGCGTGGATCAACAGCATCTCCTGCCTCCTCATCACCACTTCGGGTGGCTGACAGCTCATTGAGCTTCTTTGTCATCGCATCATTGCATTTTCCAGGTGCATGAATGTGCTTAATGGGTATGGCTAATGCTATAGTCTCATATATGGGCCATGCAAGGGGAAGACTGCCGTCTTTTTCATCTACCATTATTACTTCTCCGTCAACATCTGTTGCCTGACCGAGCCTGACCGTATATTCGGCCTCACCCTTCACGGGCTGAGCCATCTCGTCAAGACAGCGGTCACACGGTACTACCACAGCCCCTGCAATCTTCAGCGAGAGCGAGAACTCCGTCGAAGATACCCTTGTCAGGGTCACCTCCGAACAGACATCGCCGCTCTTTACCTCTGCATTGTCAAGGCTATTAAAATACTCGTCTCGAAGTATATAGGTGGCCTCAAAAGAGTCTTCCTGCAAAGCTAAAAGGTCAATATTGAGTGTGTCCATTTCTAAACATTTTGTTGCAAAGTTACTAATATTTTCTGAATCTCCAAAACTTTTCTTACTTTTTTCTACTATTTTTTATGCATAACCGACAATAATGCACCTCAAACGGCATACCATCGCTCACATTATACAGTGCCGCACATCGCCTTCACCCGTATCACAAGCACTTACTACACCCCCATAACATCGTCTTCTACGCCAGTGATAACATCTATATATTTTTTGGCACATATACGTAATTTACCATCAATGTCCACTTTTTCTTCATCTCTTATAGCTTACTGATATACAGATAGTTATAAAAACACAAAACGATATGCCGCTATTTCCGCTGAAAAAGAGTGCTGATTACGCCGCAATTTAGCACTGATTACACGGTAAAAGAGTACTGATTACAACACGAAAAAGCGTAGGTAGCGCAGTAAAAGAAATTTACCATTACAGGCCACAGCAACACATCGCACCAGATCGAGGCAGCAACGGCAGGACATGAAATAGCAAGTGCTGCACAGTTACATAAATGATAAAAAAGCAAAAAAAACATAGCGTTGCTTCTATTATTAATAAATAATGTGTACCTTTGCATCTTGAAACAATTATTTCACATACACACACAATGACAGAAAACGTAAAGAAACTGATTGAAACTGCCGTGAAAGGCATACAGGAGAAAAAAGGTTGTAGCATAAACATAGTTGACATGGAGGGCATGGACGGCGCAATATGCCAGGCATTCGTTGTCTGTGAGGGCAACTCTCCATCGCAAGTATCAGCCATTGCGGACAGTGTAGAGGAGACAATGCGCAAGGAATTGAAAGAAAAGCCCGTCCGCACAGCAGGGCTTGAGAACGCAATATGGGTGGCAATGGATTATGTTGACGTCATGGTACACATATTCCTGCCCGACGCACGTGACTTCTACAACCTCGAAGCACTGTGGCAGGACGCCGCCATAACAGAGGTCCCAGACATTGACTAACACACAAAACACTTTTATCTGTGAGCAATTCATCAAACCAGCAAGACAAAGGGGAACGCTCCCCGAAGATGCCCCAGTTCAACATGAACTGGATATACCTCATCATTATCATAACCCTTGGCGTGCTCTTCTTCACCGATGGCGGACAGACCATCGGCAAGAACGTGTCAAGAAAGGTGTCATACGACAACTTCAAAACATACGTTGACAAAGGATACGCACAACGAGTAGTAGTAAACAAAAGCGACTCAAAACTGCGTATGTACGTCAACTCCGCCAACATACGCGACGTATTCCACCAGAACAAGGAACAGACAGGCCCCGACCCCTGCGTAGAAGTAACCTATGGCAGCATTGACAAAGTAGAACAATTCCTTGATACCGAGCGCGAAGCAGGCAAGTTCCGCGGCGAACTAAGCTATGAAGCCGACACACAAAGCGGGCTGATGAACCTGCTGATGACCTTCGCACCAATAGTATTCTTCGTCTTTCTGTGGTTCTTTGTAATGAAACGCTTCAGCGGAGGAGGCGGAATGGGCGGCGTATTCAACGTAGGTCGCTCAAAGGCGCGTATGTACGAAAAAGACAATGCCATAGGCATTACCTTCAAAGACGTAGCAGGACAAGTAGGCGCGAAGCAGGAAGTGCAGGAGATAGTGGACTTCCTCAAAAACCCAAAGCGATACACTGACCTCGGCGGCAAGATACCAAAAGGCGCACTGTTGGTAGGCCCTCCAGGAACAGGAAAAACACTTCTCGCCAAAGCAGTAGCCGGAGAAGCCGGAGTACCATTCTTCTCCATGTCAGGCTCAGACTTCGTTGAAATGTTCGTCGGCGTAGGAGCATCACGCGTACGCGACACATTCAGGCAGGCAAAAGAAAAATCTCCCGCAATACTCTTTATCGATGAGATAGACGCAATAGGCCGCGCAAGAAGCCATAACCCAGGCCTTGGAGGCAACGACGAGCGCGAAAACACGCTCAACGCACTGCTAACAGAGATGGACGGATTCGGTACTAACTCAGGAGTAATAATACTTGCCGCCACAAACCGTGTAGATATGCTCGACAAAGCATTGCTGCGAGCAGGACGATTCGACAGACAAATACACGTGGACCTGCCAGACTTACCAGAGCGCAAGGAAATATTCCAAGTACATCTGCGCCCAATCAAGGTGGACGAGACACTCGACATAGACCTCTTGGCACGCCAAACACCAGGATTCTCAGGCGCAGACATCGCCAACGTATGCAACGAAGCAGCACTAATAGCAGCACGACACAACAGCAGCAAGGTAACAAAACAAGACTTCCTCGATGCAGTTGACCGCATAGTCGGCGGCTTGGAGAAGAAGACCAAGGTAATGACAGCAGAAGAAAAACGAGCTATCGCACTACACGAAGCAGGTCACGCCACCATATCTTGGTTCTGTCAGTACGCCAATCCGCTGGTAAAAGTAACAATAGTACCACGCGGTCGCGCTCTGGGAGCAGCATGGTACATGCCAGAAGAAAGGCAGTTGACAACAAAAGAACAACTCCTTGACGAGATGTGTTCACTGCTTGGAGGACGCGCCGCAGAAGAACTGTTCACAGGACACATATCCACTGGCGCCATGAACGACCTCGAAAGAACAACAAAAATGGCCCACAGCATGATAGCATACTACGGTATGAGCGAGGCATTACCTAACATTTGCTACTATGACAACAACGAATACGGCTTCCAGAAACCCTATTCCAACCAGACAGCACAGGTAATTGACCAAGAAGTCATTAAGATGACAAACGCTCAATACGAGCGAGCCAAAGCCATACTAACAGAACATAAGGAAGGACACAACGCCCTTGCAGAGATGCTTATACGCCGGGAAGTGATATTCGCGGAGGATGTTGAGAAAATATTTGGCATCCTTGTTGTCCTTGCGGAAATCGGAGATTGTGCGGAAGTCGGGAGTCAGTTTGC
>CALYTD010000006.1 GCA_945486445.1 uncultured Prevotellaceae bacterium | reverse complement strand
GGCAGTTCAAGATATGTCAGACGGCGGACGTATTCCACTGAAAGCAACTTAAATATGTTCTGAATACCTACGCGGAACTCCATATACGGATTCTTGGTATCCATGAGATAACAGCCGTTAGGGAAATACATCAGTTTGCTGTTGCCTGCATTTGCAAGCAGAGCGGGATTGTTCTTGTCTGACAGTCCGCCATAGAGGATATTGAAACCTATGAGCTCTCTCCACTGCATCTTCTTAAGAAGAGGAACACGGTTGAAGAGTTTTCCGTTGGCATTCCATTCCAATGTCAGTGAAACATACTTGTCATTAAGGAACTCCATGTTGTTTATAAGCTCGAAAGTCTCTGGCTGCCAGATGTAAGACAGGTTGGCAGCAGGGGCTATAAGCAGCGGGAATGGCACCTGGCTCCATTGCACTCCGCCTTTAAGGTTACAGTCTATCTTGCCCCAACTGTTGAGCCATATACGCTTATAGATGGATGCTTCGGTTACGTGATAGTTGTACTGTCCGCCCATGAAGCCGTTTATTCCTACGGTATGTTTTAGTTTGAACACTGGGGAGTCATGGTTTGTAGGATAGCGTCGCTGCTTGGAATTGACGTATGACTGCCCTGGTGAATATACGAGTTGTAGGTATGCCTCGGTTATTCTGAACTTGCCCTGATCACCGGGGAGCAATGGTTCGGACAGTTTCTCGAATGACCAGTCTCCTACGGCCCTGTTACTCTCGAACTTAATGCCCCCGAACAGGCCGAAACCCCAGTCTTCCTCACGCTCGAAGTCTATGCTCTGACGGTGGTAGAACGCCATCTTCTCAACCTTACTCCACCTTAGTGAGGCGAAGACATTGTCCTTGTCAACGTTCATAAACTTATCTGACGGTGAACAGATGTCGTATGATGAGGAGAAGATGATGTTACGCTTCGGGTACTCATCAGGGGTGTATGCCTTCTTATTGAATGAATAGGTGAACTTTCCTCCGTAGTAACTGTTGTTCGTTTTGAACCCGTGTGAGGCGTAACCGCTAAGGAATACGTGCGGGTTGAGGTTTGCCGTGGTCTGCGCTGCCAACCTCATTCTAAAGCCGTCAATATCGTTTGATGACAGTGTTGAGTTCACAGGACCTATATCTACCTTGCTCGGCGTACCGGGTTTTGAGGTCTCTATGTAGTTTTCCATCACAGTTTTCAGTCCTGTCAACAGCCATCCGAAGCCTTTTATGCTCTTGATGCCTTTGAGAAATTCCGCCATTCCCTCTTCACCTGTTGACAGTCCCACCTCACGGTTGTCTGTCCAGTAGTCGTTGTCACGCATTTCTGAGTAGGGATCACGTTTCTCCTTCGCCTTGCCCCGGAACATTTTGGGGTCTATCGGGGTAAAGTCGTAATCGTTACGGCGCGACACTCGCGACACAAGGAAGTTGCTGGACTTGCCCGCAATGGTCATTTCCACAAGCATATCGTTTACTGACAGTACCCAGTCTCCTGATGGAAGGCGCAGGTATTCCTGGTCAATCGCCATGTTCTTGACGAAGTTAACGTCTGAGCGTGACGGTATGCTGAGGTGTACTTTCTTTACATGAAGCGTGGAGTCTTTAAGTATATAGAGGTCGCCACGGAATCCAAAATCCTGCTGATTGTTTGGCAGGAAGGAGACATGAATGCACGAATCCCTATCTACTTTCAGCGTATCAATGATGTAAAAGCGGTAGAAGCCAATGGCGTGCTTGCCTATTGGCGAGGTAAAAGGGAACTGAAGCAGGCGCACCTGGTCATCATATATATCGACTTCGGTGAATACCTCCTGCGCCATAGTGGTGAAAATGTCACCTGTTTCTATCAGTTCATTGACACCATAAGACTTTGTTGCGTCAATGTATATGCGTTCCTTAGCAGGATCTTTACGGTAGAATTTACGGAAAATCTTTTCTGTTACAATGACAGGCAGCACGTTCTTACCCGTCACGGGGTTCTTCTCCACCTGACTTTTCAGCCACGGTTTGCGGGCGAACACGCCAGAGTCAAGTGACGCCTTGCTGATGTCGTTAAGGGAGATTGTTATCTTTTCATAGTTGCGGTACTGGTAAAAGTCCTTATTTTCCAACTTTGTCTGTTGCTTGGCAGCTATTACCCGCTTCATAAGTTCTACCGCAGGGTTATCCTTACGTGAATACTTTGACTTCTTGGACTTTACCATTACCTCGTCAAGGTACTTCGACTCAGGCTTCAACTTAACGTTAAGCACTGCGGGCGTAGCAGTCGTCACCTTCATGGACTTTGACCTATATCCCACTGCCGAGAATGTGATTGTCCACCCTTCGTGACGACTTATCTTGTAAGAGCCATACACATCACTTACTGCTGCAATGCGATTGCCCTTGTATGACACACTGGCGAAGGGGATACTGTCACCCGTCTCCGCATCAATCACAGTGCCACGAATCTGTCCCTTTGCTGCTATTGTCAGCAGACTGAGCACAATAAGGATAAAATATCTCTCAATCTTTATCACTGTATAATTCCTTTTGATAGGTTTATCGGCTGCGGTTTTCGTGTCAAAAGACTCCTTTTCTCTGCACTTTTTCTGTCCTTTCACTCCTCCGCAAACCTTGTATATCTGCTTAATAATGTTGTATTTCGCCTGCAAAGTTACACATTATTTGTGAGAATACATAAAACCTTTTGCTCTTTTCGGGGTTTATTATGCAAAAAATGACATACAACAACCCAAATAGAACAATTATTATGGTAGAATAGAAAGGTTAAGGGCGTGAATCTTTTTGTAAAGACCCACGCCCTCATCTGTTGCCTGCGCTGTTTGCCGCAAGGCCTAATCCTCGTATTCTGTGGTATCTGTTACACCAGCATCACGCAGTGCTTCCTTCCTTTCCGTACATGTTCCGCACTTTCCGCAATGCTTTTCACCGCCTTTATAGCATGACCATGTCTCGCTGTAATCTATGCCTATTGCTGCTCCACGGCGCGCAATCTCGGTCTTGGTAATGCCTGTATAGGGTGCAAACACGGTCACTCCGTCATACGTTCCGTTAGATATGGCAGCACTCATGGCTGTCACGAACTCCGCTCTACAGTCTGGATAGATAGCATGATCGCCTGAATGGTTGGCAAGCATGACATGCTTTAATCCGTTACTCTCTGCCAATCCGGCGGCTATGGAGAGCATTATTCCGTTGCGGAAAGGCACTACCGTTGACTTCATGTTGTCGTCCTGGTAATGTCCCTCAGGTATTTCCTCGCCACCAATAAGCAGTGATGACTTGAAATACTGCTGCATAAAGCCCAGCGGTATGATAATATGCTTGATGCCAAGGCGTTCACAATGCTTCCTTGCGAAGGCTATTTCCTTCTCGTTGTGCTTGCTGCCGTAGTTGAAGGTTACTGCCATCGCTATGCGTTCCTTGTACTCATAGAGCATGGTTACGGAATCCATGCCACCCGATAGGATTATTATACTGTCTTTCATCATCAGTTATTGAATGTCCAAACAAGTCCTGTTCTGAGCACCATCTCATTCTGCGGGTGGTGCGGAGTGAGGAAATAGTTTTTGTTTCCCGAGCCTGCATTGACATGGGTCATCATCAAGAAGAAGCGGCATTGCTTCAACTTGAAGTTCAAGTAGGCGTTGATTATGGGGTAATTTCCTGTTTTTGTCCTTACAGCCTCATTCTCTTGCACGGCATATTGCCCCAACTGGGCGCAGTATTCTGGTGCGTAGTAACTGGTAAACCAATACATATCCGCTCCGAAATGCACCTTAAGGACCTTGGCTATCTTAAAGTCCAAGTAGAGATTAGTCCACACATTTATGGCGGGAACGGGCAGAATGTCCTCGTCTGAACTCTTTTGGAACGTCACTCTGTTCTCCCATTTCAAGTGTCCGAGGCTTACATTCTGCTCTATCATGGCTGTCAATAGGCTGATATTCTTTGATGATTGCCTTACGTCTGCCGTGAAATCGGTGATGGTTGAGGCCGTGGAGCGGTTGTAACTTTCTGCAAGATAGACGTAGTTCTGCAAGTTATCATACGCCAATCTCAGTTTTGTTCCTGTGCGTCTAAGTATGAACCGTCCTTCGATATGCGTGTGCATCTGCTTGTTAAAACCGTCATGATCCCACCAGAAGTGTTTTGAGTGGTAGTGTCTTTGCAGGAAGGTGGGGTTTGTCAGATGGTAAAATGCTTTCAAAGCAACATCTACCGTGTCTTTTAATAGGGGGAACTTGATGTCTCCCTCACCGTCAATTCTTACGTCGCCAACGTCTTCTCCCACGAGAGTTGTCTCCACCATAGCGTTGTAGTGGAGCGTGTTACCCATGGTTTTTATCAGTTGTCCGCCTATGGAGAAGTTGGTTTCGTTGTATGAGCCATACATATTTGTGTCCAGTTCGGGTAGTTGGTAATGTCTCAACTCGTGTCCTGCAAATAGTTTCAGGCCCATCGGCACGTATTTGTTAAGGCCTTCCATCAGTGCTACTGCGAACTTGTTGCGCATGGAGTAATACTTCACGTCATCGTTAATGGAGTCTCCTGAGGCTTTCTCCATCACCGTATTGTAGCGGTTGAGGTAGTAGTCTTTTGGTGAGCGGTAGGCTATATATGTTCTATTGTTGGTGTCATAGTGAAGGTTATGTATGAAACTGGTCACAGGAACGTATATTTCTTTCGTCCACGAGGTGTCTGCTTCTTCCTTCCGCTGGGCCTCCATGATGCTGTCGGCTGCTGCTTTTGCCCGTTCTTCTGCGAGTCTTCTGGCTTCGTCTTTGGCCTCGGTGATAGACAGGTCACCTACTACCAGCGCATCGTCAGGCCTTCCTGTGAGGCGTTTTGAGGGTGTAGTTGTCTGGCTTTTGCCTGTTGATTGTTCTGTTTTCTCTGTTCCTTCGTTTTCTTTTTTTGACTGCAAGGCGAAGCGTTTTGCTTCTTTCTCCTCTTCGGTCATGGGTACTTCCTTGTGGAATCCTATGTTATATCTGTGTGACAGAGTGGCATGGAAGGCGTCATTACGGTTCCAGTTGTCTGAGAGTATTACTGGAATCTCGTCTGAGGCGTATGTGTCTGACTGTGCTTCGGGGTGTATTATGTAGTCATCGTTTGCTATACCACCGTTCTCTGTGTTCTTCATGTGGTCAAAGGAGAGTATCAGATGTGCCTGATATCGCTGTCCTATGTATGAGCCCCACATGGTGTAATCGAAGTAAGCACCGCTTTGGTTCTGGTAGTATCCACGTCCATAGAGGTAGTCAAACTTAAAACCGAAACCGGCATCCTTATTTATATTGGTGGCGAAGAGGGCTTTCAGGTGGTCTTCTCCGTTTGTTTTATTGCCGCAACTGTTGTAATACAGGTTTGTTATTGGCGACAGTGTGTTGGTGAATCTCAATTCCGAGGGCTTGGTAATGAAGTACCCGTATGGTTCGAGAAACGGCATACGTGGTGCGAAATCCCTGTCTGTTGCTATTCGTGAGATGCGTGGTGAGCCGAGGTTTCCTGTGGTATTGTACTCTCCGTACAGCCCTTCGGTGAAGATAGTGTTCATCACGAGGTGCTGTGCGGTGTCGGGTTTCTGTTTTGTTATGTCGCCGAAGTTCTCGTCAATGGTCCATACGTACATGCCTTTCGGCACTTTTTTATGGTTTGATTTCAATGAGTCCAGCGCACGGTTGGGGTTGAATGTGTTGTCCGTAACGGTGAACCCATCCATGTTGTTGTCGTCTATCTGTGCCTTGGCATTGCTGACGCACAGTATTCCCATAAGGGCTATGGCAAGAAAGCGATTCAATTTCTGTATTGTTTTATCGGTCTCTCTGACCTTATTCTTGTTTATCTCTTGAGCCTTAGCATACATTCTGCCATTTTTATGGAGACGGCTATGACTATGACTATTATGCCTTGACGTGTTTCTACGTCTTTTCCCATGATTCCGCAGTACATCATTACGCCTACGATGCTTGTCAGCATGAAGAGCATATTGAGTGCCTGTCGGATATAGAAGAGTGTGTTGCGTACTGGCTTTGGCCTCACGTGTCGTGATGGGCGGACGGCTATGCGTGGGCTTCCTGTCTGTTCCGTCTTGTCAACGGCTGACGGGTTGTGTCTTGTCTCTTCTGTCATAGTGTGGCTTTTTCTACGGTAGGTATTGGTGGGTTATTGTGTGTTATTATTTTCTTCCGAGGTGTTCTTCTATCATTTTGAACACTTGGTCCTTGCGGTCTATTGTCTTTGTGCGGAACTTACGCACTCCTCCCTTTTGGAATCCGTCCTTTTTCTTGTTCAGAGCCTCGGCGTCGCTTATCATGTCTTCTGCTGGCTGGAGCGTTCCGCCGCGTTCTTCTTCGTAGAGGTAACTCATGCCTCGCATGGTAACCACACAGCGTCCGTCGAAGCATCGTACGATGAGTTTGTAGTTAAACTTGGTGCGGTCCAGCGAGAGTGGTTTGTTTTCAAACACCAGCCACTCCTGTATGCTTGCACCAATTTCATGGTCTGTCTCGTTTACCAGTGACACGTTGCTCTTGTCTGTCATGCCGTTGCTCCTGCAAAATGCTTGTATGAACGGCAACATGGTATCGTATATCTGCTTGGCTGACTTGCCTTTCACGTCAAAGGATTGCTCCCATTGTATTTTTCCGTTTACTTCCGGACAGGCTCCTGCAAGGTACTTGGCGTCTATAACCTTCTCTTCCTTGCTGCGGCTGAACAGTCCTTTCCTTTCCTTTTTTACAATCTTTCCGTCGGGGGTAATGGTATATGACTCTTCTTGTGGCTTGGAGTATTTGCCTATTACCTGTGCGTTGACTGTTGCGCAAAATGCTATCAGTCCGAGTAACAATGTCAGTTTCTTCATATTGTTTATTGTTTAGGGGTTATGTTTTTTGTCTTTTTACGGCGTCATCGTGGCCATTTGCCGTGGTTTGCAGGCTACTGCCGTCGTGTGGTGTTATGTGAGATGGAAGTAATATAGGTACGCAAGTATTGCCAGTAGCGCTATCGTCACCACGGCGCGCATCATACAACCCACAAGGCGTTTTATCAGTATGACGGCTATGATGATGGCTATGATGGCTATTATATAATGTGTATCCATTGTGATTCTGTTTTGCCTTACTTGTAATCAGCACCTGATTGCCCTGTAATCAGCGCCTGTTTACGGTGTAATCAGCGCCTTTTCGCTGCGTAATCAGCACCTGTTTACGCGGTATGCGCTTGTTGCTGTCACGCCGTAGGCTGTCGTCTTACTTTATCCTTGTTTATGATTTCCTTGAATTTGGATGGTATCAACGTAGAAAACTCCATCGGTTTGCGTGTCACGGGGTGATAGAAGCATAGCACGTATGCGTGCAGACAGAGGCGGTGTAGGGGGTTATCGCCATTGCCGTACTTCACATCGCCACAGACGGGATGCCCCATGTCCGCTGTGTGTACGCGTATCTGGTTCTTTCGTCCTGTCTCAAGTCTGTATTCTACAAGGGAGTGTTCCGTGGAGTTGTCAAGCAACTGGAAGTGTGTGACGGCGTATTTCCCGCCGTTGTCAACTGGTGAGGAATAGGTGACGTACGCACTGTTGTCCTTCAACCAGTTGGCTATTGTGCCACTCTGCTGCGTCATTTCTCCGCTGACAAGTGCCACATAACGACGGTCATAGACTATGTCGTGCCACTCATGTTCGAGTATCTGCTCCGTATCCATGTCCTTGGCGTATATCATAAGGCCGCTGGTGTCACGGTCAAGACGGTGCACCACGTGTGCGCGGCACTTCTGACGTGTGCGTTTGAAGTAATCATCCAGCACCGACTTAACATTGAGTGAGGAGCGTCCGGCCGCCATTGACAGTATCCCCGGTTTCTTGTCTATGACTATCAGGTACTGGTCTTCATAGACAATGCTTACATAACGGCTCTTGAAGTTGTCGTTACGCTTGGAGTTGCTGACGCTGATTCTCGCGCCAGGAGTGAGTGGGTAGTCGTATTGCGTCACCACCTTGCCGTTTACCTTTATGCCACGCCCCTGTAATGTGGCTTTTATCTTGGAACGACTGCCGGGGAGTGTAGCGAGGAGATACTCCAAAAGCGGAGCCTCCCGGTCGCATATGTATTGCTTATACTCTTTCTGTCTTGGGTTATACATACTTTGTTGCTTTTTTCTTTTAGTGCTGGTTGTCCTTGCTGCAGTCCAGCCTTACTACGTGCAGGGTAGCATAGGGAACTGCTCTTGTCAATCCCTGTCAACCCCTGCCACACACCTCTACGTAACGACTACGTCGAGGTTAGTTGTTCTTGTAGTAGTTAAACACCTCGCTGACGGTGTTTACCTCAAGCATTGACACGCCTGCCGTCTTGTCTGACACACCGATATTCATGTGACCAGAGAGGTAGGTCACCTTATCATCCATCTCTACCATGCCCATTTCGTGGAGTTTCCGAACGGTGTGATAGAACATCTTGTCCAATTCGTCCTGTTTTGGATATGTGGCAATAACACCGTATGACAATGCAAGCCAGCGCTGCAACTTGTCGTGCTTGCATATAGCCACCACAGGATTAGGACCGCGATAGGCAGCAAGTGTACGCGCATCGTGACCGTTACCAGAGTCAGTGAGAATACACTTTACGTCAAGTTTCGACGTTGTCTCTATCGCCGCCTTGCACAAGAAGTCACGGAGGTTGCAGTCAGCACCATCAACATCCACCTTGTGTGAATAACGCGCGCGGTCAGCCTCTGCCTGCTCCGCAATGCGAGCCATGGTGCGCACCGCCTCAATGGGGTAGGCTCCGCTGGCTGTCTCGCCTGAGAGCATGAGGGCATCAGTATTGTTAAACACCGCCGTAGCAATGTCACTGACCTCCGCACGGGTGGGGCGCGGGTTCTTAATCATGGTGTGCAGCATCTGTGTAGCAACGATAACGGGCTTCTTGCGGAACACACATTTCTTGATAATCATACGCTGTATTCCGGGAATCTTCTCTGCGGGAATCTCTATTCCAAGGTCACCACGAGCCACCATGATACCGTAGCAGTGGTCAAGAATCTCGTCAATGTTATCAACTCCCTCCTGATTCTCTATCTTAGAAATTATCTTTATGTCTGAGCCATGCTCGTCAAGAATCTGCTGCACGGCCATGAGATCCTCCTTAGACCTAACAAAAGAATGGGCAATAAAGTCTATATCCTCCTCTATTGCCAGCAGGATGTTACGGCGATCCTTCTCTGTCAGCGCAGGCAGGTCTATATGTTCGCCCGGCACGTTGACACTCTTGTGAGAACCTAATACACCATCATTCATTACCTCTGCAATGATTTTCTCACCGTCATTCTCCACTACTTGCATATCAAGTTCACCATCATCGAAGAGGACATCATCGCCTACATGGACATCATTGACAAATTTTGCGTACGACATACACACTACATCGTGCGAAGTCTCCTGCTCCGGATTGCCAAGAATAGTAACCCTCTCACCTGTCTTGTATGCTATTGGAGTCTCAGTCCCTGTTGTTCTGACCTCTGGTCCCTTTGTATCTATCATTATTCCCAGATGGGGTGACACAGCCCTCACGTTACGTATAATCTTGCGAAGGCCGTCAGGAGTGGCATGAGCGGTGTTCATGCGTATGACGTTTGCACCAGCTTCATAAAGGTCTTTGATAAATTCCACCTCACATCTGAGGTCACTTACTGAGGCTACAATCTTAGTCTGTTTCATAAATCGGAATATGTGTTGCGTGTTAACGGCACGGCACACCAACGGAGTTCCCACATCCTACACCTACCAGCCAGGGTACATTCCAGCCTGAGAGAACAACAGTACCTGCCTTACTTATATACAAATAACGTGCAAATTTACTATTTTTCCTCCAAAGAGCCAAAGAAAACACCAAAATAAGGGAATAATTTAATAAAACAATCAGTTTTTTTTTGAATTGTTTTGTTTTTTCAAATAATAGTCGTACTTTTGCATTGCAATGTGGACATTGCAATTTCAACACAACCAACTAATAGAAAAAACAGCAAAAATTAGCCTTAAACGGTACATACTATGGGCAACAGCATATCGCATCAGGGCATCATCAACAGCATATCTGACGGACTGGTGAAGGTGCGCATCACCCAAAGCAGCGCTTGCAACACGTGCAAAGTAGCCTCATACTGTTCCTCCACAGAAAGCAAGGAGAAACTAATTGACGTGAAATGCAGCGACACATCACGCTATACCGTGGGGCAAAAAGTCACGGTAGCAACAGACACCGCCAATGGCGCAAAGGCGGTGATACTGGCGTTTGCCATACCCGCAGCCCTGCTCATGGTGACTATCACCCTATGCATATACCTCGGCATGGACGAAGCACTGGCAGCAATAGCAGGAATAGCGATACTCGTACCGTACTACATAGCTATCTATTTCATGAACGACACGCTGTCGAAAAAACTGACATTCACCATCAATGCAGGTGAATAAACATACCCATCACAGCAACAGAAGACATAAGACAAAACATGGCACAGTACTAACAACAAAGCCATGACACCATGAGAACAACCTAAATTAGAACAAGAAAATACTAACATAACTACAAACTACAAAAAATTATGAGCTTTATTTTATCAGCAGTGTTAACCCTTGGCATCATAGCCCTGATAGCAGCAGTTATCCTCTATGCATGTTCCAAGAAGTTCGCTGTACAAGAAGACCCCCGCATCGGGCAGGTGGCAGAGATTCTTCCGCAGGCTAATTGCGGAGGATGTGGCTTCCCCGGATGTTCGGGAATGGCTGACGCACTCGTCAAGGGAGCAGACGCCGGTTCATTGGAAGGGCTGAACTGTCCCGTAGGCGGTTCGGAGTTGATGACAAAAGTGGCTGACCTGCTCGGCATGGCAGTAGCCAACAGCGCTCCAAAAGTGGCCGTAGTAAGATGTAACGGATGCTATGCCAACCGTCCACGAATCTGCACTTATGACGGACTGAAGACCTGCGCCGCCGTCAATGCAACAGGTTCTGGAGAAACAGCATGCGGCTATGGATGTCTCGGCTGTGGCGACTGCGTAAAGGCATGTGCCTTTGACGCCATACACATCAACACAGAAACAGGTCTCCCTGAGGTTGATGAAGAGAAGTGTACATCATGCGGTGCCTGTGCAAAAGCATGCCCACGACACATCATAGAAATACGATTAAAAGGTAAAGTAATAAAAGACAAGGCACGCAGAGTGTACGTATCATGTATCAACAAGGACAAAGGCGCACTGGCAAACAAGGTCTGCAAGGTAAGTTGCATAGGTTACGACGTAACCAGCATCTGCACCACGGTAGAGTGACTCACGGATAACCTCG
>CALYTD010000005.1 GCA_945486445.1 uncultured Prevotellaceae bacterium | reverse complement strand
CCGGACGGTCAGCGTCTGCCAGCACTTTCTCTATCGTGTAATCGCCGGCACTGACCTGATGGCTCCACTTCACTCGCCTGCTCACATCCACATTCTTTCCGTCAAGCGTCCTTGAACCGGCCTCGGCATAGAACGCCGTCTTCTCTTTCTCCACGCCCCAGTTGTGCCAACCCGCAGGGTCTATGTGGTCACCCATGGCGCATTCCACGAAGACAGTCTTGGCATACGGACGCCAAGGGCGGCCAAGCATCACGCGCTCCACACCCGGTTCGGCGGTGAGGCGGCAGCGGTAAAACACATATCCGTAGTCCGTGCCTTCGAGGGTGGATGCCGCCGTGAGGTAGCCACGCCCCAGGCTGTGTATCTGGCAGTTCTCAAAAAAGGCGGTGGAAGCACCGAATATGAAGTCCACCGTACCCTCTATGTAACAGTCCTTGTAGTATTGCCTTGACACCTTGCCGTATGTATAGAGCGTGTCCTGATAGCCAAGGAAGCGGCAACGCGTGAACACGGCGCGGTTGCCTGCCACGAACACCGCCACGGCCTGCCCCACAGGACCAGACGAATTGGCGAAGGTTATGTCGTAAGCATGGAAGTCCGGGCCGTAGATGTAGAACGAGGAAGAGCCGGAGGTGCCTTTGTTCTCGCCGAAGATGTTGGGCTTTGAGGCGTAGTCATCATAGGTAAGTATCGTTCCCTCGGCACTCTCGCCAATGAGGGTGACGTTAAGTTTGCACTCCGCCAGCACCAGTTTCTCCTTATACACGCCGTTGCGTATGTAGATGCGCGTCTCCTTTTCCTTGCGGAAGTCGGGCACGGCATTGATGGCCTCCTGCACGGTTTTGAAGTCGCCCGTGCCGTCTTGCGCCACGATGAAGTCATAATCCTTTGCCTGCATCGCCACTATGGCTGTGAGCAGCAGAACGAGTGTAAGATAGATTTTTCTCATTTTGTTGTTTTGTTAGATTATAGTTTTGATTAGTATAATATGAGTCTGTCCCGTAAAAGGGTGCTGATTGCAGTGTAAACAGGCCTATTTTGCGAGGTAATCAGCACCTGATTGCAGCCGGATTTGTAACATCCTGCGTTTCAATGGCATGCAACGCCGTTGTAGGGACGCACCTTGGTGCGTCCGACGTGGCGGGTTTTCATGCGGTAATGCGGACGCACCAAGGTGCGTCCCTACATGAGGCGGTGACACGATTTGCCGCATACGCCATCACGATTTGCCGCATACGTTGCCACAATTTGCCGCCACGCCCCCGTTATTCTCAAAACAACCACAGCGGCCCGTTGCCCTTCCCTATACGCAGCGAGCGGCCTTTCTCTATGCCACGGTCTATCACCGCCTTCGCCCCCCGCACGGCTTCGGGCAGCGGACGGCCTTCCGCCAACAGCGTGGCAACGGCACTCGACATGGTGCATCCCGTGCCGTGAAGGTTGGTCGTGGCTATGCGCGGCGAGCAATACTCATGTGTCTCGCCATCGGTGCAATAGAGCACGTCGCGCATTACGTCACCCTCCGCGTGCCCGCCTTTCAGCAAGAAGGACGTGCGGAACCTGGAGACGAGCCTCCGGCCGAGGGTGTCAAGGTTGCGAGTGCCGTCACATCCCGTAAGGCGCAGGGCTTCGGGGATGTTGGGAGTGACGAGGGTGCAGAGCGGGAAGAGGGCTTCGGTGATGTAATCAATACACTCGTCCGCCATCAACTGCGTGCCGCTGGTGGAGAGCATGACGGGGTCGCAGACCACGGGAACGGCTGTCTGGCGGATGGCATCAACGATTATTCGGGCAGATGTCACGTCGGGTATCATGCCAATCTTTATGGCCGACACGGCAATGTCGTCGAGAACGGACTCCAACTGCGCGCGGAGCATCTCCTCCGGCACCGCCATCACCCTCTGCACCCCCACGGTGTTTTGCGCCGTAAGGGCAGTGGTCACGGTCACGGCATAATGCCCGAGCGAGGTAATGGTCTTCAAGTCCTGCTGTATTCCCGCGCCGGCGCAGGTGTCGCTGCCGGCTATTGTCAGTATTGTCTTCATCTTATTATTCCCTCCATGCATCTCCAAGAATCATCGCCCCGCCGAACCCCATTGCCTCAACAGTGGCAAGGCGTGAGAAGGTAACGCCGCCGAGGGCATACACCCTGCTGTCTATCGTGCCGTCAAGCACCGCCCGCGCTATCTCTTCCCGGCTGAAAGCGGAGGCGTAACCGGGCTTGGAGACGGAGTCGAAGATGGGCGAGAGCGAGACGTAACGGCAGCGGTCTTTCCACTGCCTCACCTCTTCCAGCGAGTGGCAACTGCGGCTTACGCTCCCCGTCCAGCCCTCCGGGGGCAGCGGATTGCGTGAGTTGAGGTGCACGCCGTACAGTCCGTACCGCACGGCAAGGGCGAAATGGTCGTGCAACACGAGGCGGCAGTGGCAGTCCTTGGGTATCTGGCGCAGCAGTGTCTCCACCTCCTCAGCCGCGGAACCGGGTTTGCGGATATGCAAAAAGCCCGCCATTCCCTGACGGAGGAGGGCCGTTATGCGGGCTGCCTCACCGTCAAAGAATGCGGGCTTTGTTATTATTATGGTTGTGAACAAGGTGGTTTGTGGTTTGGTTATTTAGTTGTATGGTTGTTTAGTTGTATGTCTATTGGATGGCACAACTACGTATTCTTTTATTAATACAGCAAAGCCAATAACCAAACAACTAAACAACCAAATAACTAAACAACTCATTTGAACATATCAAACGACGCGTCCCAATCCTTCCAGACGGGCTCGCGGCCAAGTTGTTTCAGGCGGCGGTTAATCTCAACAGCCGTCCGGTCGTCAGAGACAGTGAACTGTTCCAGAGCCTGGGGGTATGTGTGGTAACCGCCAGGATTAACCTTTGACTCTGCCGACATGGTGGTAACGCCAAGCGTACACATATTGTCCCTGATGAACTGCGGCTCCCGCGTGCTGTAAGAAATATCCACATCGTGGTCGAAAATGCGCATGGCGAAAGTCACCTGAGCCAGTTCCCTGTCGGTGACAAAGCAGTTGGGGTGGAAGCCTTCGTTCTGAGCGGGGCGCATACGGGGGAAGTTCACGGAGTATTTAGTTCTCCAATAGTGCTTTTGCAGGTAGCGAAGGTGGTGCGCCATCATCACAACGTCGGTGCGCCAGTCCTTCTCCAAGCCTAACAACGCCCCCATGCCGATGGAGTGAACACCCGCCTGTCCCATGCGGTCAAAGCCGTTTACGCGCCACTCAAAGTTCGATTTCATGCCTGCGGGATGGTAGATGTTGTAGTTCTCACGATGATATGTCTCCTGAAAACATATTACCCCGTTCAGTCCGTGCTTGGTAAGTTCGCGGTATTCCTCCGCCTTCAAGGGCATGACCTCTATCTTTATGTTGGAAAAATACTTCTTGGCAATGTCGATAGCCTTGGCAAGATAGGGCACGCCTGCCTTCGCCGGATTCTCTCCCGTGACGAGAAGAATGTTCTCAAAAGGCGCGAGTTTCTTTATGGCCTTGTACTCATCCTCTATCTGTTCGGGCGTGAGGATGGTGCGGGGCATGGGGTTTGTGCGGTGGAAACCGCAATATACGCAGGAGTTGGAGCATGAGTTAGTGATGTAAAGCGGTATGAACATTGACATGGTCTTGCCGAAACGCTCCTCCGTATATTTCCTTGACAGCCTCGCCATCTGCTCCAAATACGGCTCAGCAGCAGGCGAAATCATGGCCATGAAGTCGTTGACGTCACAGTGTTCCTTTGCCAATGCGCGCCTCACATCAGCCTCAGTCATCTGAGCAATGCGCTCTGTGGTCTCGTCCCAACTTATCTTTAATAATTCTTCTGAAAACATATTGTTGTTTGGTTAAAGGTTGGAGGTTAAAGGTTTTGGGGTGGATTGTAGTGCCTAATGTGCTCATCGGGACCTACAACCCAAAACCTTTAACCTGCAAACCATGATTAAATATCAATAATGAACGACTGCATGGTGCGCAGATCTATTGTCCACAGGCGGTCAATCAGCGGCTCACCATAGCCGCATATCAACTGCATCACCTGACCGGCCTCCACACTTCCCACCACGGCAGGCGTCACTCCCGCCACGGCCTTGCCCGGATGGGGCATCGAGAGCATCGTTTTCTCGTCAGGAAAGAGTGTTCTGTACGTCGCTTTTGCCTTGCACAGCACCGCCACCTGACCGTCAAGCCCGTTGATAGCAGCATATACGTATGGCTTGCCCAGTGCCTCACAGGCATCGCTTATGACGTAACGCGTGGCGAAATTGTCGGTTCCGTCCGCCACGATGTCGTACTGGCTTATCAGTTCACGGGCATTGCCGGCGGTCAGCCTTGTATGGTGCGCCACCACGTTCACTTCGCTGTTGAGGGCTTCCAGACGCTGTTTCGCACAGAGAACCTTGGCTTTTCCCTGCTGCGACTCGTCATAAAGCACCTGCCGTTGCAGGTTGCTCACGCTGACAACGTCATCATCCACCAGGCCGACAGTGCCCACTCCGGCAGCGGTAAGATATGCCGCCAAGGGAGAGCCAAGTCCGCCCACGCCGACAATCAGCACCCGTGCCTCGGTCAACTTGCACTGTCCCTCGCTGCCAATCTCAGGCAATATCAGCTGTCTGTCGTACCTTCCGTCCATTAATCTCACAACTTTCTCAGGTCGTGTGTCAGTTTTGCGGCGCAGAAGTTGGGCCCACACATGGTGCAATACTCGCCATCCGTGTGTCCTGCTTCCTCGAAATACTGCAACGAACGCTCCGGGTCGAGGGAAAGATGGAACTGGTCTCGCCACCTGAAGTCGAACCGTGCCTTGGACAATGCGTTATCCCTTATCTGCGCACCGGGATGCCCTTTCGCCAGATCTGCGGCATGAGCGGCAATCTTATAGGTCACCACACCCACACGAACGTCCTCCTTATTGGGCAGGGCGAGGTGCTCCTTAGGCGTGACATAGCACAGCATCGCCGTGCCAAACCACGCTATCTGCGCTCCGCCTATGGCACTTGTGATGTGGTCATAGCCCGGCGCAATGTCGGTGACGATAGGTCCCAACGTGTAGAACGGTGCCTCATGGCAGTGCTCCAACTGCCTGTCCATGTTCTCACGTATCTTCTGCATGGGCACATGTCCGGGTCCTTCGATGAACGCCTGCACGTTCTTGTCCCAGGCACGGGTAACAAGTTCACCCATAGTGTCAAGCTCCGCGAACTGCGCGGCGTCGTTAGCGTCGGCCGTGCAGCCCGGTCTCAGACCGTCACCCAGTGACAATGCCACATCGTACTGCGCCACAATGTCGCATATATCGTCAAAATGCTCATAGAGGAAGGATTCCCTGTCATGTATAAGACACCACTTACTCATTATCGAACCGCCGCGACTAACGATGCCACAGAGGCGTGAATCCGCCAGATGCACGTTCTGACGACGTATGCCGGCGTGTATGGTGAAGTAGTCAACACCCTGCTCGCACTGCTCAATCAGCGTGTCCTTATACACCTCCCAGGTCAGGTTCTCCACCTTACCATCCACCTTTTCCAAGGCTTGGTATATCGGTACCGTTCCGACCGGCACCGGACAGTTGCGCACTATCCACTCTCTTGTCTCGTGAATGTTGGCACCTGTTGACAGATCCATCAGCGTGTCACCGCCCCATTTGCATGACCACACCGCCTTATCCACCTCTTCCTCTATTGAGGATGTGGTGGCGGAGTTGCCTATGTTGGTGTTAATCTTCACGAGGAAGTTACGCCCTATTATCATGGGTTCTGCCTCGGGATGGTTTATGTTGGCGGGCAACACGGCACGTCCGCGTGCTATCTCGCTTCTCACGAACTCCGGGGTGATGTGCGTTTTGATGCCCAGTTCCTCACAATTCATGTTCTCCCTTATCGCCACATACTCCATCTCAGGCGTTATGATGCCCGCCTTGGCGTATGCCATCTGCGTGATGGCCTTGCCCTTAACGGCTCTCCGCGGCAGTTGTATGTGCTCAAAGCGCAGTGAGTCAAGCGATTTGTCGGCCAGTCGCTGCCTGCCGTAGTCGCTGGTAACCTCCTTCAGTTGCTCCGTATCGTTGCGATCCAGAATCCATTGCTCGCGTATTCTCGGCAGACCCTTCCTCAAATCCACCTCAATGGCGGGGTCAGAGAACGGTCCGCTGGTGTCATATATATATATAGGTGCATTCTCCTCTGTGTGCGGCACACCGTTTTTGTCTCTCGTAACGGTAGGTGTAAGGTTCACCTTTGTCATTCCCACCCTTACCGACGGGAACAGTTTACCCGTCATATACGCTTTTTCTCTCTTTGCGTAGGCTTTGTTGTCGTTTGGCATAAGTCTGTTGTTGTGATATGTACTCCATCAGTTCAGGAACGCTGTCAGCGGCGAACTCGCCTCGGCCGAGTCGCTTATGGCTCCGAGACCGGCCTCATAAGCCCTGCGTCCGGCTATCACCGCCTCTTTGAATGCTATGGCCATCTGCACCGGGTCGCCTGCCACGGCAATGGCAGTGTTCACCAAACAGCAGTCGGCTCCCATCTCCATGGCCTCCGCGGCGTGGCTCGGCGCGCCGATACCGGCATCCACCACCACCGGTACTGTGGCCTGCTCTATGATAATCTGCAAAAAGTCCTTCATGCGCAGGCCCTTGTTTGTGCCGATAGGCGCGGCAAGCGGCATCACGGTGGCGGCTCCCGCCTCCTCCAGATGCTTGCACAATGTGGGGTCGGCCTGGCAGTATGGCAATACCACGAAGCCCAGTTTCACCAGTTGTTCCGTGGCTTTCAGCGTCTCGACAGAGTCTGGCAGCAGATAGCGTGGGTCGGGATGTATCTCCAGTTTCAGCCAGTTTGTGCCGAAAGCCTCACGTGACATCTGCGCCGCAAACACCGCTTCCTCGGCGTTACGCACGCCGGACGTGTTGGGAAGCAGTTGTATTCCCGCGTTTTGCGTGATGTGGTTGAGCAGGTCATCATGCTTATCCTCCAGTTCCACACGTTTCATTGCCACGGTGACCATCTCCGTGCCACTGGCCTTTATGGCCTCTGCCATCAGGGCATTGTTGTTGAATTTTCCTGTTCCAAGGAACAAGCGGGAATCAAATTCCCTTCCCGCGATAACTAATTTGCTCATTGTCTTTATTATGTTTTATTTATTTCCGGGTAGTATGTAGAGACGATGTAGCACATCGTCTCCTTGCCGTCAGTATGTATTTTCATTTATTGAGACGATGTGGCACATTGTCTCTACATGCGGTTTGTCAACTCCTTGATTCATGCAAGCGCACTAATCCCAGCAGCCTCTGCATCTCCTTTGCCGGATTTTCAGCGCGTAGCACGGTGCCGCTCAGTGCTATTCCCGTCACTCCCGTCCGCATAATGCCGGGAATATCCTCCGCCGTTATGCCGCCTATCGCCACTACCGGCAGGTTGATATGTGCCTCCTTCATTCGCGCCACTATGCTTTTATAGCCCTCAATGCCCAGCACCGGCGCCAGTCCCTGTTTCGTTGTGGTGAAGCGGAAAGGCCCGCAGCCAATGTAGTCTGCCCCAGCCTTGTGGTGCGCCACTACGTCCTCAAACGTGTTGGCGGTGCCGCCTATTATGAAGTCAGCGCCAAGCATCGCCCTCGCCTCGGCTATCGGCATGTCCTTTTTGCCCAGATGCACACCGTCGGCACGCAGTTCCTTCACCAGTGCCACATGGTCATCAATGATGAATGTGGCACCTGCCTCACGGCACATACGCTGTGCCTCCCGCGCCACGGGACGCATCTCCGTGTCCGTCACGCCCTTCATCCGCAACTGCACCCACTGACATCCGCCGTCAAGTGCCATGCGTATGGAGTCAAGATACGAGTATCTGTCGGTGTAATGTGATATGAATTGAAGCATGTTTCTTTTAAGGTTGAGAGGTTGGAGGGTGTGGGTTGAGAGGTTGTGGGTTGCAGGTTGAGAGGTTGTGGGGTGGAGGTTGGAGGGTGGAGGTTGTGGGTTATAGGTCCTTACGGTTGCAGGCTTTTTGTATTCAAGGCCATAGCCAAAAGACCTACAACCCCATAACCCACAACCTAAAACCTCCCGAAGGGCTCTATCCCCCACACGCCGCCTTGATGATTATCACGCTGTCGTCCTCTTTCAGTACCGTCTCCGCCCACAGGTTACGCTGCACCATCTGCGTGCCCAGCGCCATGGCCACTCCACGGTCGGGCAGGTTCAGTTCACGGGCAAGAGCGGCAAGGGTATCAGCCCCCGTCTCAACAGACTTGTTGTTTATGTATATCTTCATCTCTACGTAATTGTTTTAAGGTTATATCTGCGGGAGAAGCGCTATAAACAAAAAACGGATAACGGCATCAATGCCATCACCCGGAGTTTTCATACGCCATAAAATCATTCTCATTTCCTACGGCAGCATTACCTGCATCAGGTCAATGGGTATAATCTCAGCTCCTTGTTGGTGGTTTGGTGGTTTAGTCGTTTGGATGTTTAGTTGTTTAGTTGCTGCCGCTGACAGGTTTATTGCTCATTGTTTTAACCACACGGCCAAACCCTGAATACGGCTGAGTCGCCACGCGACTAAACAACCAAACGACTAAACCACCAAACCACCAACAGGGGCACCCCCGAGTTTTTACGTCTTTTGCAAAGGTACATAATATTCCCGCCAATTCCAAATTTATTAACTAAAAATAACGCATTGCCGGGGGACTGGCGACTGCCAGCAGGGTAAAAAGGGCTCTTTCCCCTTCTTTTTCCCCTGCTTTCCTGCATCTATTCTAACTTTTTTCATTACCTTTGCCCAAAGAATTATCACAATAAAACACATTATTTACTTAAAAACACATTACGGCAATGCAGAAAACAATCAAGAGGTATGCCGTGCTCATCATGTGTATGATGACCGCCACGGCAACAATGGCGCAGTGGCGTGCCGGTGTCACCATGGGCGCGGTGAGCAACTCGCTCGACATTGACAAGCAGTTTCAGTATGACTGGCGTTACCATAACCGCTGGGGAATGACGTTCGGAGCCGCCGGACAATATGACTTCAAGGAGTGGTTAGGCGTCAGGGCAGAGCTCAACTACCTGCAACGGGGCTACAGTCAGCACCGCACGGGAATGGTGACAGGCACTGACTACAAGTATCGCAACAACTATCTCGTCATGCCTTTGATGGCATCCTTCTCCTTCGGCGGCGAGAAGCTCCGCGGGTTTGTCAACGGCGGCATCTATGGCGGCTACTGGCTGTCGGGCAATGTGACAGGCTCTTACAACGACGTTGGTGACGATATCTTTCCCATTGACCAGGACTATGACTTCAACAGCACCCGTGACAACCGCTGGGACTTCGGCTATGTGGGTGGCGTCGGCGTGGAATACCGCTGGGCAGAGCACTGGGCGGCACAGGCGGAGGCGCGCTATTATTACAGCGTCACAAGCACCACGAAGGACTATATGCGCATCAACGACGGCAGATACAACAACACCGTGTCGCTGCAAGCAGGCGTGTTCTACATATTCTAACCTCATAAAAACACAGGAGAAACAACTATGAGACATCTATATACAGCCATTCTGGCACTGGCAGTCATGGCATTCACCGGTTGCCGGCAGGACAGGGACGAACTGATCTCTTATAACAGCAAGCCCAACATGTTTGGCGCCGAGAACAGTTACGGTGAGCAATTCAAGGTGATGTGGCACGCCATGAACACCAACTACGCGGCATGGGAGATAGAAGACATTGACTGGGACGACATCTACGTCACCTACTACCCACGCTTCGTGGAACTTGACACACTGGCAAGCAGGGGGAATCCCGACAGCCCCGACGTTGAAGAGCAGATAAACGAGATAAAGAACAAGGCGGAAGCCATGTACGAGGAGATACTCTCACCGCTGCATGACGGACACACCAAACTGGCTTTCATCGACCCTCTGACAAAGGAACAGTACAGCATCTCGCCCGCCATGATTCGCAATCAGGCACGGCCGGATTTCCAAGACTGCCCGGAATGGGACCTGTCATACTACACAACCGTCACCGATGACATAGACGCGGGAAACTGTGCGCATCTGTATCCCCTCATGGGAAAGGCTATAATGAACTGGCTGGCAGAGGAAGCCGTGGAACTCCAGCAGGCCATTGACGAATACGACGAGGAGGAGACACACACCGGGACGGAGACAATAGAGCAGTACCAACGCCTCTCCATGCTCTCCGCCATAGCCAAGTTGCAGGAAAACTGCGCCACTGACCCGGCAAGATATCAAGACGTTGCCAGCATATACAACAAGACCATAGTGCCCAACCACCCCGCACTCGGATACCCGACACTGTTCGGCGGAGACCTGCCGGCGGACCTGTTGCTCTTCATAACCAAGGACAACATAGCCTACCTGAGGCTCAGCGGCTTTGATCTCGCCGCCGTAATGGGTGACGGGCTGGAAGGCGTGGAGGAGACGATAGGCGAGCTCTACAAACAGTCATGGCACACATGGCACAACCTCATATACCGCATGCACAGCTCCGGCACGCTGAAAGGCGTGATAATCGACGTGCGCAACAATGGCGGCGGCAACGTGTCAGACTTCCAGTATGTGGCAGGTGCTGTCATGGCAGGCGAGTGTGTGTTGGGCACCATGAAGTCAAAGAACGGCATAGGGCGGCTTGACTACGCCCCCGCGGTGTCCTTCTCCATCCCGTGTTACAAAGGTAACAGCGAGAGCATAACAGCCCCCGTGGTGGCATTGGCAAACGCACAGTCGGTGAGTATGGCAGAGATAACCACGATAGCGATAAAACAAAAGGAGGGAGGCATCTCCATAGGCACCACCACCTGGGGCGGATGCACCACGTTGATAGGGGACGGAATATACAACGAGGCAGCAGGCTACGCCGGCACCTTCGGCGTAAGGGGAGAGACAGCCGTATATGGTTACTTCCCGTACCACCTCTGCTCATACACCGGAATGGGGCCTGCCGAGGGCAAAGGCTTCACGCCCGACATAGAAATACGTTACGACACCGACCTTTACAACCAGACAGGGCGTGACAACCAGTTGGAGCGCGCGTTCCAGTATCTGCGCACCGGCAAGTGAGCCAGGGGTGCGACAAAGCGCGGAACGCGGCAAACCATGAATTGGAAGGGTGCTGATTGCAGTGTAGGCAAGTGCTTTTTACACTGTAATCAGCACCTGTTTGTATGGTAATCAGCACCCGTTTGCGATATGGCCGTCCGCCCCTGCAAGGGGCACAGGGCGTGGATTTTGAGCAAGACTACCTGCAAAAGGTCAGCGCGCTGACCGCGAGAGACATTCAGGAACTGTGCAAACGCCTTGTCTCCGCAGGGAACCGCATACAGGTAACAATGAAATCAAATTAAGTGCTTGCAACACTTGGGGGTACGGGAGAGCATTATCGGGATTACCCACTTATTAAATATTTTTTATTATCCCGGACTCATGTTATAAGTTCGAAACACCCAACAACTGTTAAAAACACCCGCCAAATCATCACTTTTCTCCCCAAACTCT
>CALYTD010000004.1 GCA_945486445.1 uncultured Prevotellaceae bacterium | reverse complement strand
GTCCCTCCATTGCTTCTTTCTTGACAATAGGGAAAGCTACAGCCCATGCAGAATCAGAATGAGCTGTCCATGCCTTTTGAAGAGAGTCTATCTTTGCCTTCGCCTCATCCGTTATTTGGGGATATTGTGCAAATGACACCGCTGGCACGACACTAACAGTAGCCATTAATAATTTGATTTTTGTCTTCATCCTTATAAATATTTTTTTTGACATCTGTTATATATAAATGGTATTCTGTAATCAATACCATATACTTATACGACGCATATACACGGTCTTTGTCCTCACAAATTCTGTACAAGTTTCACATATCAATGTTTATACAACAGAATCTATGCAGACACAATAACTGGCTGATAGAGGTGTGACGGCACCAGAAAAACTGCGTACAAATTCCTTACCGTATAAAAGACGGCTAATTACATTGCGAAAAGGTGCTAATTACAATGTAATCACTATGCTTTTACAGAGTAATCAGGTACTTTTTATTTTTGAACGCTGTGCCGATACACGATAAGTATTATTCCAACATCATTCCAATGCCTACATGAACCCACGAAAATTCAATGTCCGTATTGTCTGATATTGTGTGAATACCTCACTCTCCCCCTTCTGCATTGCAACTACCTAACTTCTCCGCCAGATAGCGGGCGGTGACACTACGTTCTGCTTGTACCACTTCCTCTGGCGTGCCAGAGGCGACAATCTCTCCACCGCGCGTACCACCTTGCGGGCCAAGGTCTATAATGTAATCAGCTGATTTTATTACGTCCATATTGTGTTCTACAACAATAATCGTATGGCCACGTTTCAATAGTGCCTCAAAAGCATGTAGCAAACGTTTTATGTCATGGAAATGAAGTCCCGTTGTCGGCTCATCAAATATAAATAGTGTAGGTTCCTGCTTTTCCTGCGCTATATGGTATGCCAGTTTAACGCGCTGATTCTCTCCGCCTGACAATGTTGATGATGATTGTCCAAGTTGTATATAACCCAGCCCAACCTCCTCAAGAGGCAGCAAGCGCGAGACTATAGCATGAAGTAACTGCTGCTCAACCTTGCTGCGTGTACGCTGCCTCAGGTCTTGGTTCTTACACCCCTCCTCTTCCTCCTCTTGCCTTTTTGAAAAGAAGGAAATCGCCTCTGACACTGTCATGGCAAGGACATCGCTGATATTTTTACCTGCATAAAGCACGTCCAGAACCTCACGCTTAAAGCGTTTACCATGACATGACTCGCAAGTAAGTGTAAGGTCTGCCATAAACTGCATCTCCACAGTCACTGTGCCTGCGCCCTTACATTCCTCACAGCGTCCACCTTCTGCATTAAAAGAAAAGAACTGCGGTGTAATGTTCATCTGTTGAGCAAGAGCCTGCTCTGCAAACAACTGACGTATAGCATCGTAAGCCTTTATATATGTAGCAGGATTAGAACGAGTACTCTTTCCTATCGGGTTCTGATCTATCATCTCCACGTGCTTGATAGCGTCATAGTCTCCTTCAAGTGAGGTGTATGCCCCGGGAATATCTGCCGCAATATCCAGCCTCCTTTTTAATATAGGATATAATGTACCCTTTATAAGTGACGACTTGCCTGAACCACTGACTCCTGTCACCACTGTCATGACGTTAAGGGGGAATGTAGCATCTATCCCTTTGAGGTTATTCATGCGAGCACCCCTTAATACTATTTTTCTATTCCATGGACGGCGCGAAGAGGGAACCTCAATAGTTTCCCTTCCCATGAGATAATCCATAGTATGAGACTGATATTGACACGCATCACCTTGGTCTGCACCTAATGTTCCCCGGAATACTATCCTGCCTCCATTTACGCCAGCATCAGGACCAACATCAATAATATAGTCTGCTGCGCGTAGTATATCCTCGTCATGCTCCACAACCACAACGGTATTGCCGATGTCGCACAACTTTTTGAGGACATTGATAAGTTTCTCTGTATCACAACTATGCATTCCTATCGACAGTTCGTCAAGTATATATAACGAACCTACAAGGGAAGAGCCTAACGAGGTAGTGAGGTTTATCCTCTGACTTTCACCTCCAGACAATGTGTTACTTGGGCGATTAAGCGTGAGATAACCAAGACCTACGTCAAGCAGGAATTGGAGGCGACTGTTTATTTCTACCAACAATCGCTGGGCAACCTTTGCCTGATGATCGTCAAGTTGTATATTATTAAACCATTTCGCCAACTCATTAATTGGCATCTCAACCAGTTCTGTGATAGTCTTTCCCGCAACCTTCACATAGTTTGCCTCCTTTCTTAATCTTGCCCCAAGACACTCTGGACAGGTAGTCTTACCACGATAACGGCTTAGCATCACACGATACTGTATCTTGTACTGGTTTTCCTTAACCATTTGAAAGAAAGCATCTATGCTTACCTGTTCATGTCCCGGCCGATTCTTATCAGAGGGCAGGCCGTGCCATAACCAGCCTTTCTCCTTATCTGTCAATTCGTAATAGGGTTTGAATACAGGGAAGTTATCACGTTCGGCCCGACGTACAAACTCTGTTTGCCATTCCCGCATCTTCTCACCATGCCAACACTGCACGCAACCATCATACACACTTAGCGAGGGATTGGGTATTACGAGTTGTTCGTCTATACCCATAACCTTGCCAAAACCCTCACATACAGGACAAACACCAATAGGGGAATTGAAAGCAAACAGTCCTTCCGTCGGTTCTTCAAACGTGATTCCGTCTGCCTCAAGACGTGTAGAAAAATCATACTTGATATTTGCTGGCAGGAACATCAAACTGCACGCACCGTGACCTTCATAAAACGCTGTCTCCGCAGAATCAGTAAGACGTGAAATAGTCTCTGGGGAGTCATCAACAGACATACGGTCTATAAGCAGATAAACGTCCTCTGCTTTTACACTACTATCGTCATTAAGAGCAAGGAAATCCTCTATACGAACAATCTCTCCACCATAATATATTCTGGAATACCCCTGCTGAACTTCCATTTCCAACTGCCGACAAACACCTCTTCCAGCAGAAACCTGTAAAGGAGCAAGAAGCATAAAACGCGTTCCTTTGGAGAATGACAACATACAGTTCACAATATCATCTGGTGTATGTTTCCTTACTTCTTGATTAGAAATAGGAGAAAACAACGTTCCTACCCTTGCAAAGAGTAACCGCATATATTCATATATCTCCGTACTTGTTCCCACAGTAGAACGTGGATTGCGACTTATAACCTTCTGCTCTATGGCTATTGCCGGCGGAATTCCGACAATAAAATCACATTCTGGCTTACTCATACGGCCAAGAAACTGACGAGCATACGACGATAGACTCTCCACGTATCTTCGCTGTCCTTCCGCATACAAGGTATCAAAGGCCAATGATGATTTACCAGAGCCACTGACCCCAGAGACAACAACTAACTTATTACGTGGTATATCCACCGAAATATCTTTTAAGTTATTTACACGCGCTCCTTTTATCTTTATGTATTGTGTCATCTGTATATTGTCAACTGATTGCAATAATATATAATATGGGTAGTTCTCGCATAGCGTATCAGAGCCAAAATCCCTTATCGCTCATCTGGCTTTGTCTAACACAGCTTTTTCATAACAGAAAAAGAAAACGTTGGCAAAGATAATGATATTTATCATAAATCCCAATATCATATCCCCTCTTTACATATAAAAAGCCTTAAAAAAGCGTTTTTTCGCCCTCTGATAAGTTTTGTATCATTTTTTTTTATTAACTTTGCGCTCGGCAAATATAAGACAAAATCCGTCAGAAGCCGTAAAAAGTGGCAAAAATAAGAAATCTTACAAAAAGACGAACAAACAACAAACAATAAAAAATGGACGATACACAGACTTACGATCACGACAGAATCATCAAAGTAAACATTGAAGAGGAAATGAGGTCAAGTTACATTGACTACTCTATGTCAGTAATCGTAGCACGCGCCCTTCCCGATGTGCGCGATGGCTTTAAGCCAGTTCACCGTCGCATACTCTACGGTATGCTCGGTATTGGAAATACGAGTACAGCACCATATAAGAAATGTGCACGTGTTGTAGGTGAGGTTCTTGGTAAATATCATCCACATGGTGATTCCTCCGTATATGGCGCTTTGGTGCGTCTGGCACAAGATTGGAATATGCGATACACCCTTGTCGATGGTCAAGGAAACTTTGGATCTGTCGATGGAGACTCTGCCGCAGCCATGCGTTACACAGAATGTAGGCTGAGCAAAATGGGTGAACACGTCATGGACGACCTCGAAAAGGAGACCGTTGACATGGTTAATAACTTTGATGACTCATTACAGGAGCCAACAGTAATGCCAACCAAGATTCCGAATCTGTTAGTAAATGGAGGAAATGGTATAGCCGTAGGTATGGCGACAAACATTCCTACACACAATCTTGGTGAGGTGATTGACGGTTGCTGTGCCTACATAGACAATCCCGATATAGACACAGACGGTCTTATGGAACATATAAAGGCGCCAGACTTCCCCACTGGTGCATACATATATGGATTACAAGGTGTAAAGGAAGCATACGAGACTGGCCGTGGTCGCATTGTAATGAGGGCCAAAGCAGAAATCGAGTCTGATGAACAACATGACAAAATCGTTGTAACAGAAATTCCTTATGGCGTCAACAAAGCACAACTTATAGAGTATATTGCTGACCTTGTAAAAGAAGGAAAACTGGACGGCATATCCAATGTCAATGACGAAACAGGACGTCAGGGTATGCGTATTGTGGTTGATATAAAAAGAGATGCCAACGCAAACGTCATTCTTAACAAGTTATTCAAGATGACAGCATTGCAAAGTTCCTTCTCTGTAAACTGCATAGCATTAGTAAAAGGACGTCCACGTCTTCTTTCATTGAAGGAATGTGTTAAACATTTTGTTAACCATCGCCATGATGTTACCATACGTCGCACGAAGTATGACCTACGTAAAGCAAAAGAGCGCGCACATCTTCTTGAGGCCCTTATCGTTGCAAGTGACAACATTGACGAGGTAGTACAAATCATTAAGTCTTCCAAAAACCCTTCTGAGGCACAACAACGTCTCATGCAACGTTTTAACTTTGACGAAGCACAGGCTAAGTATGTTGTAGATATGCGCCTCAGCCAACTAACTGGTCTGCAACAGGAGAAGTTGCATAATGAATATGAACAACTGATGAAGACCATAGAGTATCTGCAATCCATCATTGATAATCCAGAACTATGTAGGAAGGTAATGAAGGAAGAATTGCAGGAGCTCAAGGAGAAATATGGTGATGAACGTCGTACAGAGATAAAGCTTTCCAGTGCAGAGTTTAACCCTGAGGATTACTTCGCCAACGACCCTGTTGTGATAACAATGAGCCATCTTGGTTACATCAAGCGCACATTGCAGGCGGATTTCCGTGCACAGTCACGCGGAGGTGTGGGCAGTAGAGGTACAAGAACACGTGAACAAGACTTCACCGAGTACATGTATGCTGCTGATGCCCACGACATGATAATGTTCTTCACAAAGAAAGGACGCGTATATTGGCTCAAATGTTTTGAGATTCCAGAGGGAGCCAAGGACTCAAAAGGTCGTGCTATACAAAACATGTTAGAACTGGAACCAGGCGATGCCATTAACGCTTTCCTCGGAATACAAAGCCATAAATTCAGTAGCGATGAGTTCCTTAATTCACACTATGTAGTATTTGCAACAAGGAATGGTATCGTTAAACGTACAAGTCTTGCTGACTATTCCCGTCCAAGAACGAAGGGAGTGCGTGCCATCAACGTCCTTGAAGGAGACGAAGTTGTAAATGTAATGCTGACAAACGGTCACGATGAACTGATACTTGCAAGCCGTAACGGTAGAGCAGTACGCTTTGACGAAAACGACATACGTGTCATGGGACGTGTATCTACAGGTGTTCGTGGAATGACCTTGACAGATGAGGAGGATGCAGTTATTGGAATGGTAGTGGCATACGATGCAGAGCAATCACTTATGGTCATAAGCGAAAAGGGTTATGGCAAGCGTTCAAAGATCGGTGCATTATCAGAGGTAACACGTGAGGATGGTACAAAATACCTGAAAGTAGAGGACGGCGGATACCGTCTTACCAAACGTGGTTCTAAAGGTGTTACCACACTCAACATTACAGAGAAGACTGGAAAAGTCATAGCAGTAAAATGTGTCACAGGCGAGGAAGACCTTATGATTATAAATAAAAGTGGCATTGCAATACGCTTCGCCATTGCTGATGCTGGTGACACAAAAGGCCGTAACACCCAAGGAGTAAAGTTGATAGACCTTAAGAAGCGTAACGAGACCATTGCCAGTGTATGCGTGGTTCCACATGAGGAGCAGGGAACTGACAATGAAGAAATAAATGACGCCAACAATGAGGAGAACCAGACTGAAGAATAAGATATAACCTAACACTAATTAATTTATGAAAAAGATTTTCATTACGATGCTTGCAGTGTGTGTAACTACAGCATCATTTGCACAGAACCCCAAGATTGGTAAAGAAATCAAGGCAACAAAGGATTATACCGCAGGTAAAGCAATCCTTGACGCCCAGTTCGCAAACCTTACAGACGAGGATAAAGGTAAAGCATACGATGAATTGTATAAGCTTGCCAAGGAAAAGGCAGACCCGACAATCGCCCTGATAACAACAGGTAAGACAGAGGGTGTTGACTACAAAACACTTCTCGCTGCATTAGAGACCGCTTACAATTGTGAGAAATACGCATCAAAGGATGCAAAGAAAAATGTAGAGGAGATTAGCCCATACCGCACAGCCCTCATCAATGCTGCCAACGTTGCTGATAACGATGCTGACAAGTTGGCTTACAGCCTTTGCTATGTCAACACAGCCAAAGACGGTGATGCATACGTAAAACTTGCAAACTTCTTTGCATCATACGCTTTGTATCAGCAGAAAGACTATACCAAAGCGGCGAAATATGCTAAGGCAGCCTTTGGCGATGCAAAGGTAAATGACATGGCAGAACAAGTGTACCGTGGTTCTATTGAGCAGACCATGAAAACACGTGAGGACAGCCTCAATTACGTGAACGACTTGAAGGCTATGAACATAGACAAGTATTTCGTCCAAATATGTAACATCTATCAGGATCTTGGTCAGGAAGACCAGGTGAATACTTTGGTAGAAGAAGCCCTTGCCAAGAACCCCAACAACAAGATAGCATACTTCACACGTGGCTCTATTAACAATGCCAAGAAGCAGTATGACGCTGCCACTGTAGATTTCAAAAAGGCCGTAGAGATTGACCCGACATTCATTCAGGCATGGTTTAACCTTGGCGTTTGTGCATCACAGAAGGGCTTTGACCTTAACGAGAAGTACACAGACAAGACTGGCAGAATGCCAAGTGACAAGGCAGCTGAGGTTACTGCCGTACTGAAAGAGGCTATAACATACTACGAAAAGGTACGTGAACTTGATCCAAACCATGAGCAGATTTCCAACTGGCCTATGCAACTCCGTATGCTTTACAATGCGGTAGGCGAAAAGGCAAAGGCTGACGAAATCAGCAAAATGCTTGGTGACATTTGATGGTGTATGGCCGTTTAACTTTCACATACCTTACAAACAGCATAAATAACCAATCCTGTTAAACGGCCACAACACCCGGCTTCGCCGCTTGCCACTGGCAAGAACAAAATTACCAACATCATGCGAAGAATAATATTTTACATACTAATAACACTTACAATGACTGCTTCTGCGGGCAACGAAAAGTTGTCGCAGAAGCAGTTTAAGAAAGATATTTCCACAATAAAGACCAACCTCAAAAACGGTAAAGACCTTGAAAAGAGCGAAGTCACACTGCGGAAATATCTGGCAGATACCACTTTCTCAGAGAACAAGACCCTGCATCTGATGATGATTGAGTGCTTACGCAAGCAATACGATGCAGGCAACGAGAGAATGTACCTAAAAGAAAAAGTTGACACCGCGGCTATCACTCGCACAAATATAAAGCAGTTCCTTGCAATAGAGACCTTTGATTCTCTTGATGCCAAGCCAAACAGCAAAGGCATCATAGAACCGTCATATCGCAAGAAACATGCAGAGAGCATAAAACCCTTCTGGGGAAATCTCTTAAAAGGAGGAATCTACTTCTACGCACACAGCAACTGGAAAGAGGCATGGCAGTGTTTTGACACATATCTGGATTGTTTCAAGCAGCCAGTATTCACGGATGAAAAACTTGACAGCACGCAGTATAACTTTGCCTCCTTCCTTGCCGTAATGGCGGCATGTAACATTCCCGACCTTACACTCGCTTTGAGGTATGCTGACAGCGCTACCAACTACGCCCCACGAAAGGAAATGGTGTTACAAAGACTGGCAGATCTCTGTGCAGAGAGAAAGGACACCATACACTATCTGCAATACCTTAACATGGGAAATGAAGCCTTCCCATACTCAAAATACTTCTTTCCCAACCTGATAGACTTCCACACAGCCAGGAAACAGTATGACATAGCACTGCAATATGCTGATGCAGCATTAGAAAAGGACTCTCTTGACATCACCTTCCTGCTTGCAAGGCATAACGTGCTAATGATGATGCAACAATACGAAAAAGCCCTCGAAGACGGCATCTCACTCCTTATTATCAACGATTCTCTCTCTATTCCGAACTACAACGTTGCATGTATATACTACCAAAAGGCACAGGAAGCCATGAAAAAAACTGGTATGACATACAAGCAACGGCTGAAAAAAGCACAGCGATACTATAAACTATGCCTTCCTTATATGGAGAGATACAAGAAACTGAGGCCGCAAGATACCACTCTTTGGTATCCTATACTATATGATGCCTACCTCAATCTCAACATGGGAGAAGAGTTCGACAGCCTGCCACCACTATAAAACATGTCCCGCATACATCATATTACACAAAGACTATTACATCATACCATTCTCCCCTTTACGACGGGAATGGTATGTTGTTGTTGTATATGTACCATCGGGTGCGGTCAGAAACCCAAGACAGAGACAACCCCCTGGGGGACAACCATAACGTATGACGCTATAGAAGAAGACAGTCTGGCGAACGACAGTGACAGGCGTTACTCCCTGCACGACATACAACAGACTGGTGAAATGATTATGCTCACTCTGTCAGGGCCTGACACCTATTATGAATATCACGGCAGAGGCATGGGCGTCCATTATCTTTTATGTGAGAAACTGGCAGAAAGCCTCGGCGTAACCCTCCGCGTAGATGTGTGTCGTGACACCCTCGATATGCTCCAAAGACTCAGAAACGGCGAAGGAGACATAATAGCCTTCCCAACAGACAGCATACGGCAAGCAGGATTCACACCATGCGGTGTAGGTGATACAAAAGCAGAGAAGAACAAAGAGAGCAAGGGACGAGGACGCGGTTCATGGCTCGTTGCGAAAGAAAACAAAGAACTGGCAAAGGCGGTAAACACATGGTACAAACCCGAAATGTACGCTGAGACAGAGAAACAGCAGAACTATCTTCTCACCACTGGCAGCGTTACACGCCACGTCTATCCCTTCATGCTGTCAGCAAAAGAAGGAACAATATCACAATATGACCACATGTTCAAGAAACACGCCCCCACAGCAGGCGTTGATTGGAGTCTGCTCGCCGCTCAATGCTATCAGGAATCATGCTTTGACAGTCGTGCCCATTCATGGGCAGGAGCCTGTGGGCTAATGCAAATACTACCAACAACGGCTGATCACCTGGCTCTGCCAAGAGAACAGATCTATGAGCCAGAAGCCAACATTGCCGCTGCCACACGATATATGCGCGAATTACAAGCATTGTTTTCCGATGTAGGAAACCCGCAGGAAAGGCTGATGTTTGCACTTGCAGCCTACAACGGAGGATATAATCACGTGCGCGACGCCATGGCATTGACAAAAAAATACGGTGGTGTATGGCAACGATGGAATGACGTAAAACAATACATCTTTGCCCTGTCACAACCTCAGTATTACCGTGACCCAGTAGTAAAAAACGGATATATGCGCGGTTCAGAAACCGCAAACTATGTGGACATGATTATGAACCGATGGTCACAATACAGACACGCATTACGCACGGGTAGGAAAGTAGTATCAAAAGTAAAATCCAACACACACATATCACCACCACGCCCCACCACAAACGGTCTGCCAGACCATCGCGCAACGAAGAAAAACAAGTGGAGAAAAGAGTAAGGTTATCGTATTTTTTCAACACTACGGAAGGTATATTTTCACATAAACTGCAGCGCATCTAGTCCAAAAACATACAGCGCTGACAATCAAACAATTACGTACCACATAACTAAAAGATGCAAATCACACTGCCAAGAACGGTCTTTTACAGTGTGATTTGCACCTTTTTACCATGTAAAAAGCCCTTTTTTACACAGTCATCAGTATGACATGACCTCACAAACGCAGGACTTATCTTATTTTTCTGTCACAATTTAACGTCACTATGAAAAGGTCAAAAATACCGAACTTTGTACACCCGTAGGGAATCGAACCCTAATCAGAAGAACCGGAATCTCCCATTCTATCCATTGAACTACGGGTGCAAAATCGTTTGCAAAGGTACAAAAAAGTTTTTAAATTAAGGACAAAACTAATAAAAAATGTAATTAATTGTATGAAAAAGCCACTATATCACAGTTTTTTTGTAACTTTGCAGTGATTTTTTATATTATGGGCATTGCTGTAACAATAATACCGAAGAAAAACAAACGGTTTCGTAAAGTCTTGCACAAAGAAGAAGCCGGCTCTCCTTAGCAAAAGAAAGAGGAGGTAAGATAGGATTACCTGCGAATCCCCAAAGTTTTCTCTACCCTTGCTATGGCAATAACACGACAAACAACATAACGATGGATAAAAAATTAGGTAAGATAATAGCTCTAGCAAACCAGAAAGGTGGCGTTGGCAAAACAACAACCGCCATAAACCTCGCTGCCTCGCTCGCCACGCTAGAAAAAGCCGTACTCGTGATTGACGCAGACCCTCAGGCTAACGCCTCAAGCGGTCTAGGCGTTGACATTCAAGAAGTGGACTGCTCACTATATGAGTGCATCATCGACCATGCCGACGTAAGAGATGCCATCTATACGACAGACATCAATGGGCTGGACATAATTCCCAGTCACATAAATCTGGTTGGAGCAGAAATAGAGATGCTTACCATACCATCAAGAGAAAAAGTGCTAAAAAACCTTCTGGAACCAATAAGGCAGGACTATGACTATATTCTCATAGACTGCTCACCGTCTCTCGGCCTCATAACAGTAAACGCACTGACAGCAGCACAGTCGGTCATCATACCCGTACAATGCGAATACTTCGCACTCGAAGGAATCGGAAAGTTGCTTAACACTATCAAGATAATAAAGACAAAACTAAACACAGCACTTGAAATAGAAGGTTTCCTACTCACAATGTACGACAACCGCCTAAGACTGGCAAACCAGATATACGACGAGGTAAAAAGACATTTCCAGGAACTTGTGTTCAAGACCGTCATACAACGCAACGTAAAACTGTCAGAATGTCCAAGCCACGGACTGCCAGTCATACTCTACGACGCTGACGCAGCAGGAACAAAGAACTACCTTGCGCTGGCAAAAGAGATTGTCAACAGAGAAGTCAACTAACAACAGGAACTATGGCAGTACACAAGAAATACAACGCCTTGGGACGCGGACTCGATGCACTTATCTCCACAGAAGAAGTGCGACCACAAGGCTCCTCAACAATAA
>CALYTD010000003.1 GCA_945486445.1 uncultured Prevotellaceae bacterium | reverse complement strand
ACTGGCGACCACACGCCCCCCAGACGTGTACGCTAACCAACTGCGCTACATCCCGATTACAATGGGAAAAACAATGTTAAGACAACGCTTCTCCCCGAAAGCGAGTGCAAAGTTACACAGAAAAAATGAGCCTGCCAAATCTTTTTACGCCTTTTTGATGAAAAAATGTGAAATAGAGAAAATTTATATGATAATGTTTGTACGTGTGAGAAAGATGTCGTAATTTTGTCTTATAGTTGCAGGGCACGTAGAAACACGTCTTTGCAGGCTCAGAAACAGATAAAAAACAACAACGCAATGCAATATATATTGACAGCACCTCGCACCATGAACTGCGAGATTACGTTGCCAGCATCAAAGAGTATCAGCAACCGCGCACTCGTAATAAACGCCTTGGCGGGAGGCAAGGAACACCCCGGGAACCTCAGCCAGTGTGATGATACAGACGTGATGGTGGCGGCGTTGCGTGATATGCCATACGAAATAAACGTGAAAGCCGCAGGAACAGCAATGCGGTTCACCACGGCGCTGCTGTCAGTAGGTAGCGGCGAACACGTAATCACGGGCACGGAGCGCATGAAACACCGCCCGATTACCGTGCTGGTAGAGGCATTGCGCACGCTGGGAGCAGACATAGAGTACATGGAGGAACAAGGCTTCCCGCCATTGCGCATACGTGGACGCCAGTTGGAAGGCGGCAGGTTGGACATAGCAGGCAACGTGTCCTCACAGTACATATCAGCACTTCTGATGGTAGGCCCAGTGATGAAGAACGGACTGACGCTGCATCTGACAGGTGATGTCATATCACGCCCGTACATAGACCTGACAATCTGCACTATGCAGGAGTTCGGGGCAGACGTCGAGTGGGAAGACTCCGCCACCATAGCAGTAAGACCACAGCCGTACAAGGCAGTGCCGTTCTACATAGAAAACGACTGGAGCGCATCATCATATTGGTACGAAATGCTCACCCTCATGGGCGACGAAGACAGCGAGGTGCGCCTGCCAGGACTGATGGACGGTAGCAGGCAGGGAGACGCCGCTATACGATACATCTTCATGATGCTCGGTATCAAGACACGATTCGGTGACAAAGCACAAGGAAAGAGCATCATGGTGACGCTCAACTCACACCGCAGAGCACTGCCACGCTTTGACTTTGACTTCGTAAACCAGCCCGACTTGGCACAGACCGTGGTGGTGGCGACAGCCCTATGCGGCGTGCCCTTCCGCTTCACTGGCTTGCAGACACTGCGCATAAAAGAAACAGACCGCATAGCAGCACTTAAATATGAAATGTCAAAACTAGGCTATGTGCTCGACGATTCAGAAGAAGGCGTGCTGTCATGGGACGGAACACGGTGCGAAGCAATGGCCGAACCCGTGATAGACACATACGAAGACCACCGCATGGCCATGGCGTTTGCACCAGCAGCAATAGTATATCCCAGGCTGGCGATAAACAATCCAGAAGTAGTCACAAAGAGTTACCCCCATTTTTGGGACGACCTGAAAAAAGCAGGGTGGACAATTGACGAAATCAAGAACTAATACAACAACTTGAGAAAGATACTGCCACATACCCTGCTGATGCTGTGCCTTGCCATATTCGCAGCCTCGTGTTCCACAAAAAAGAACACGGGTGCAACCCGTTTCTGGCACGGATTCACCGCAAAGTACAACACATATTATAATGGTACGCTGGCATATATCGATGCATCACTTGAAAAAGAAAACGGCAACAAGGACAACTACACAGAACGACTGCCGCTATACACCGTAGGAAACAAAGCAAGTCGCGAACTCGGAAAAGCCAACTATGACATCGCTATCACCAAAAGTCAGAAGGCAATACAGATGCATAGCATCAAGGCCAAGCCCACATGGACAAAGAACCGGCGCAAGACAACAAAAGACATAGAGTGGCTTTCAAGAAAAGAATATAACCCCTTCCTGTGGAAAGCGTGGATGCTCATGGGGCGATCACAATTCTATCAAGGCAATTTTGATGAAGCTGCCGCCACATTCTCATATATGTCACGCCTTTACAAGACCCAACCCGCCATCTACGGCAAGGCAAGGGCATGGCTGGCAAAGTGCTACATAGAGAGCGACTGGCTCTATGATGCCGAGGACGTGATACGCAACATGCAGCGTGACAGCATTGACTGGAGAGCGCAAAAAGAATGGGATTACACCCTCTGCGACTACTACCTGCACACGGATAACCTGCCGAAAGCGGCGGAATACCTGCGCAAGGTCATACGCCATGAGATGCGTTCAAAGCAGAGAGCACGCGAGTATTACCTGCTCGGACAGGTAGAAGCCGCGCAAGGTAACACGCAGGCAGCATACAAAGCGTTCCAGAAAGTGGTGAGACAGAACCCTCCTTACGAGTTAGAATTTAACGCTCGCATCTCCATGACGGAAGTGTCTGCAAAGGGACAAGCACGTAAGATGATAGGAAAGTTGCGCAGAATGGCGCGCAATGACAACAACAAAGACTATCTTGACCAGGTATATTACGCCATTGGTAATATCTATCTGGCAGAGAAAGACACCACAAACGCCATCTTATCATACGAGAAAGGCAATGCCAAAGCAACGCGTTCAGGCATAGAAAAGGGCGTGTTACTGCTGCATCTTGGCGACCTTTACTGGCAATTGGAACGATATGGCGACGCAAGACGCTGCTACGGCGAGGCGATAGGACTGTTAGACAAGGAGCGACCAGATTACAATACCCTTGCAGAACGCTCGAAAGTGCTTGACGAACTGGTGCCATACACCGATGCAGTGCATCTGCAAGACTCGCTGCAAGCATTGGCAAAGATGAGCGAAGAGGAACGCAATGAGGCGATAGACCGTGTCATTGACGCCCTTAAACAGAAGGAAAAAGAGGAGGAAGAGAAGGCTGCTGAGGTAGAATTGCAGCAAAGACAGCAGAAGTACGGGTCCAACCTCGGTAAGAAAACAGAACTGAACACACCGCGTAATGTCACTGCTCAGAACAGAAATGCAGCGTGGTATTTCTACAATCCGCAGTTGGTTCAGCAGGGAAAACAGATGTTCCAGCGCACGTGGGGTAAGCGTGAGAACACGGATAACTGGCAACGGTATAACAAAACCGTGGTGGGCGACATCGCAATGGAGGCTGCTGACACCACTATGTTGACCGACGAGCAGCGTGACTCCATCATGGCGGTGGAGGAACAGCAGCGCATTGAGGAGGAAAGAATGGACTCTGCGGTCAACAATCCGCACAAGAGAGAGTATTATATGGCGCAGATACCATTCTCTGAGGAGGCTGTCGCCGCCAGTAACGAGATAATAAAGGACGGTCTTTTCCACTCTGCCGTCATCTTCAAGGATAAGCTTGACAACCTGCCGCTGAGCGAAAAGGCGTTCAAACGCCTGCTGGAGCAGTATGAGGATTTCACTCCTAAGGATGAGGTATATTACCATCTCTTCCTGCTTTACTCACGGATTGGCCGGCCGATGGAGGCGCAGCGACATCTGGGAAACCTCAAAACGGAGTTCCCTGAGTCACAGTGGACCAAGTTATTGTCAGACCCTTACTTTGCTGAGAATGCCCGTTATGGCAAGCATTTGGAGGATTCTATCTACGGAGCGACATACACAGCCTTCAAGGAGGACCGTTTCAAGGAGGTTTATGACAATGCGGCGGTGTCAGAAGAACGTTTCCCTCTTGGTGCAAACCGTGACAGATTCATCTTCATAAATGGTCTCACTCGCCTCAATGACGGATATCCTGCCGAGTGTCTTGCGGCTATGGAGACCGTGGTGAAGGACTACCCGGAGAGCCCTGTGGCAGAGATGGCCGGCATGATAATAAACGGTGTTAGGGAGGGTAGGCGCTTGCGAGGCGCCAAGTTCGACCTGTCTGACGTGTGGAACAGGCGGAGCATGGTGCAGGAGGGGGCTGACAGCATGGCTAACAGGGCCTTCTCGCCAGAGCGTGAGACGGAGTTCATGTTCATTATGGCCTATCAGCCCGACTCGATAGATGAGAATAAACTGCTGTTCCAGATGGCACGCTACAACTTTACAAGCTTCCTTGTGAGGAACTTTGACATCACCATAGAGGACGTTTACGGTATGCACCACCTCACTGTCAGTGGCTTCCGCAACTTCGGAGAGGCTCGTCAGTATGCAAAGATGCTGTTACAGCAGGAGGGAATACGGCGGACTGCGGGCCACAGCAGACCCATCGTGATAAGCAGGGACAACCTTGAACTGATAGGAAGCAGGTACAGTTATAACGATTATGACACGTTCTACGTCAAGAACTTCGCTCCGCTGCCTGTCACTAATGTAGAACAACTCTACGAACCCGTGCTGACAAAGGACGAGAAGGTACAGGCTGATGATGCCGTCAGGCCGCTGCTGCCAACCGAAGAGGTGGCACCGGGCGGCGCAAAGCCTGTTGAACCGAAGAGCGAAGAGGCGCTTGACGAGGGTGAACTGATACCTCTGCCTGCTGAGACGGAGGTGGTATTGCCTGCCGAGACGGAGATAACGCTGCCGACAGACAGCGTCACCGAGCCTGAGAACATCATAGAACTGCCTGAGGAAAGGGCTCCGGAAAGGGTGGAGGAGAGCCTTATCACCCTGCCAGAGGAGGATAAGCCCTCTGCTGGCAACACCGACGTGCTGGAGATACAGGCTGAGGAACCAGCAACGCAGCAGCCTGCTGACGACGGGATACTGATTCCGGTAGAGGACGACAAGGCTGCGGACACACCGCGGGAGGACACCATAATCATTGACGACGGCAGCGAAAAACCGCAGACGGAGCCTGCTGATGAGGAGATAATAGTGGTGGACGAGGGCAAGGCCTCCACCGAGGGACTGGAGGACGAGTACTATGAACTGGACGGATTCTGAACAATTAATAACGTATTAACAAAACAAACGACTATGGAAGTAGTAATAACAAATGAGAACTTTGAGGCTCTCAGAAACGGTAGCCAGCCTTTGGTAGTGGACTTTTGGGCTGAGTGGTGCGGGCCATGCAGGATGATTTCACCCGTGTTAGCACAGTTGGCAGAGGAGTATGACGGCAGGATAGTGGTAGGAAAGTGTAACGTTGAGGAATGCGAGGACATCGCAGCCGAGTTTGGCATACGCAACATTCCCACGCTGCTGTTCTTCCGTGACGGCCAACTTGTAGATAAGTTTGTGGGCGCAGCCAACAAGACTAAGTTGCAGGAGAAGTTTGAAGCCAACCTGTAACCATGCCCTTCCCGCAGCCGTTACAGGCTGGTAGGCGCAGGGCGCGGCGCTGGCTATTTTGTAAAAGCATGCTGATTACGTTGTAAACAGGTGCTGATTACACTGTGAAAGAGGCCCTTTCACAATGTAATCAGCGCCTGTTTGCTTTTTGATCCGTTAGACGTAGCAGTGCGATGGGTATAAGGCCTGGTGTCATAGGGCCTTATAGCGCAGTGTCGGTTGCTGCTCAGAACTCTATTACGCGTGTCCCGTCCTCCTGCGGAGTGATGGTAATCCTTATGGTATCCTCAGGCAGTGCCTCCTCAACCATTTCCGGCCACTCCATGAAGCAGTAGCAGCCGCTGTAGAAATACTCCTCGCCACCCATGTCATACACCTCTTCCAGTTTCTTGATGCGGTAGAAGTCAAAGTGGAACACAGGCTTCCCCCTGCCGTCAGTGTATTCGTTCACTATGGCGAATGTCGGTGACGTAATGACGTCCTTCACCCCCATCTCCTCGCAGAGAGCCTTTATGAACGTGGTCTTGCCTGCTCCCATCGGTGCGTAGAAGGCCAGGCAACAGCCCCTTCCGGCAATGGCGGTAAGGAACTCTCGCGCTGTCTCGTGGATTGTCTCTAAGGATTCTATTGTCAGTCTCATGTCTTTATCTCTTTCTTCCCTTCATGCTTATCAGCGGAATAATCATCTCTTCCATCGAGATACCACCGTGCTGGAAGGTGTCGCGGTAGTATTGCACGTAGTAATTATAGTTGTTCGGGTATGCGAAGAAGTCGTTACCCGTGGCAAAGACGTAACTGGTCGAGATGTTGGGCGACGGCAGTTGTACCTGCTTGGGGTTATTGATTTCAAACACATCCTTTGACTGGTGGTTAAGGTTCTTGCCCAGTTTGTAGCGCAGGTTGGTGTTGGTGTTCTTGTCGCCCGCAATCTTTATAGGGCGGTTACACCTTATAGAACCGTGGTCTGTGGTAAGTATTACGTGGTAGTCAGTCTGCGACAGTGCCGTGAACAGATCCCTCAGCACGCTGTGTCTGAACCATGACAGCGTGATACTGCGGTATGCCGCCTCGTCGTTTGCCAGTTCCCTGACCATCTTTGACTCCGTCCTTGCGTGTGATAGCATATCTATAAAGTTGATGACCACCACGTTAAGGTCGTTCCTTGTGAGGCTGTTGAACTGCTGCATCAGTTTGTCTGCCCCCTGCGAGTCGTTGATTTTGTAGTAGGAGAAAGTATCTTTCCTGCGGTATCTCTCTATCTGTGTCTTTATCAAGGGCGACTCGTTGAGGTTCTTTCCCTCCTCTTCGTCCTCGTCAACCCACAGTTCCGGGAACATCTCCGCTATCTGTTGCGGCATCAGTCCGGAGAAAATAGCGTTGCGAGCATACTGTGTTGCCGTGGGAAGAATGCTGAGGTACAGGTCCTCTTCAATGTCAAACATATCGCCAATCTCCTCTGCCAACATTCTCCATTGGTCGTAACGGAAGTTGTCTATCACTATCATAAACACCTTCTCACCGTTACTTAGCGTTGGGAACACGCAGTCCGGGAATATTCTGTTGGACATTAATGGTTTGTCGGCAGCCTTTGCTCCCGGTGTCACCCAGTCAATATAGTTCTTCTTTATGAACTTCGCAAAGCCGTTGTTGGCGTCCTCCTTCTGCATTTTCAGCATCTCGGTCATGGGGCTTCCGGCCGCTGCAAGCTCCAGTTCCCAGTGTACCAGCCGTTTGTACACGTCCCTCCAGTCGCTGAACGTGCGGCAGTCTAATATCTGCATCGCTATGTCTTGGAACGACTGTTGGTAGCCCTGCTGCGTCACCTCGGTCACTATCTCCTTCTGGTGAACGTGTTTTTTCAGTGCAAGCAGTATCTGCATGGGGTTTACAGGCTTAATGAGATAGTCGGCAATCTTAGCCCCTATCGCCTGATCCATTATGTCTTCCTCCTCGCTTTTGGTCACCATCACCACGGGAGTCTGTGGCTGTACCTCCTTGATGCGCTGCAAGGTCTCCAGTCCTGTGATGCCCGGCATCATCTCGTCAAGCAGAACAAGGTCGAAGGTCTGCTGCTGACACTGCTCTATTGCGTCAATGCCGTTGTTGGCAATGACCACATCATAGCCTTTCTTTTCAAGGAAAATTATGTGGGCGTGCAGATGTTCTATCTCGTCATCCACCCATAGTATCTTCACGTTCATGCTTGTAGCGTTTAATTATTCGGTCACTTTCACCCCCACGTCAGTCACTCCCGGCATTGTCTCGCGCCTCATGTTGTGCGCCACTTTCACCGTCAGCGAGTCGCCGGGACGCAGTGTTACCCTCCCGATGGGAGCCTCGTAGGTGTAGTATGTTATGCCGTCTGCCGTCTGTGTGCCGTTCTTCTGCCTTATATCCATGTCTATTGTGTGTGTGGACAGGTGTCCTCCGGGCTCCAATATCTGCGTGGCTCTGACGGAAAGGTTACGGTATGGGTATGTGGCGTCGGTCCTTATGCACAGTGTTGTGGTGTATTCCCCGGCGTGAATCACGGTGTCTGTCTTGAAGATGAGGGTGTCTCTCTTGTCCCATCCGCCGTCGGCCGTGTGTTCATAGTGATGGTATAGCGTGCTGGTGGTGCATGACATAAAGAGACATACTGCCGTTATTACGGCCGTATGTCCCTTTATCAGGAGTGTCATTATGCTGCTTTTATTTCTCACTGTGCCTTGTTTTCCGCGTTGGTGTTGCCGTTATCCTTTTGCTTTCCGCCGTTCTCCTTGTTGTGATGAGGCTTTCCTCCGCCTGTATCATTGTTCTTTTGCTTCTTCTTTTTCTTCTTTTTCTTGGCGGAGTCAAACCTTGTCAGGTCTGCGTCATCGAGCAAGTCTTTTGGTTTTTCGGGCACTTTTTGCCGTGCATCCTCAGCGAGTGACAGTGGTTTCTTGCCCTCTTTGTTCATCTCTATTATCTCTTTTGCTCTTTCGGCGGTTATGGTTTCGAGGTTTGCTGCTATGCGTTTGCCGGTGGAGTAGGTCAGAAGTCCTGAGAGAATGTCCTTCTTGAACAGGTAATAGTCGTTGTCCTGGGTCTGTAACACGGCGTCATGTGGTGGCAGTTTCTTGCCTGCTTCTATGTAGTTGTCTATCTCATAGTTGAGGCAACATTTTAGTTTTGCACACATTCCAGCCAGTTTTTGCGGGTTGGGTGATATGTCTTGATAGCGTGCGGCGTTGGTGCTTACGCTGGAAAAGTTCTTCATCCATGTTGCGCAGCATAGTTCTCTGCCGCATGGTCCGGTGCCTCCTATTCGCCCGGCTTCTTGCCTTGCGCCTATTTGTTTCATCTCAATGCGTACGTGGAAGGTGTCTGCCAGCACCTTAATGAGTTGCCTGAAGTCCACGCGTTCGTCTGCTATGTAGTAGAATATGGCTTTGTTTCCGTCGCCTTGGTATTCTACGTCTCCGATTTTCATTTCTAATCCGAGGTCTTTTGCTATCTGTCGGCTTTGTATCATGGTTGCTTCTTCTCGGCTTTTTGCTTCGTGGTAGCGTTCCATGTCGTTGTCTTTTGCCATGCGATAGACTCTTTTTACGTCGTCTTCTGACCTCAGGTTTGCTTTTCTCATTTGTAGTTCTGCCAGTTTTCCTGTCAGAGTGACGATGCCGATGTCGTGTCCTGGTGCTGATTCTACTGCTACCCAGTCGCCTTTTTTCAGGTCAAGGCTGTTGATGTTGTGGTAGTATGCTTTGCGGGTGTTTTTGAATTGCACTTCTACTATGTCTGTGCTCTCGGTGTTTCCGGGCACGTCTGCCAGCCAGTCGTATGTGTTTAACTGGTGGTTGCTGCGTGATACGCCGCGTCTGCACAGGCCTCTTGCGCAGCTGGTGCCCAGTGTGAATCTCATATTCTGATAGGAGTCGCCTTTGTTTTCTGTCTCGGGCGTGTTGTTTTGTGGCTGCTCCTGTGTTTTGTTTTCGTCCATATTGTTGTGTGGGGTTGTGGTTTGTTTATGGTGTTGGTTTGCTACGTGGTGTGTAGTAGTACTGCTACTTTCATTGTGATGTCAAAGAATACCATTCTGGCGTTGGCGTTTTGACCGATGTCTCGCAGTGCGGTTTGGTAGAGTTCTTGGAATCCCAGCACGTTGCCTTCGTTGACAAAGCGTGCGAATTTCTTGCAGAATTCTTCTTCGTTGTGTGTCATGTATGATAGTTCCGGGTTGTGGAAGTTATACATGAAGGCTTCTCTTGTCATGCGCATGAAGTATGTTAGCAGTCGTTTTTGTTCTTCTCTGCCCAGTGTTGCTGTGTTTTCGCTCCAGCGTTTGAGGTCTTTTACGTCGCGCAGGTATGCTTTTCTCATCAGTGCTACGAAGTAGTCAAAGAAGAGGCGGTTCTCGTTTCCGGCGTCTAGTTCTTCTATTGCTGTGAGCCAGTTGCCGTTGGCAAGGCGTGTTATGCGTCGTGCGTCGTCTGCGTTCAGCATTCTGCGCTGCATGAGTGCCTGCTGCATGTCGTTGGCAGCGATGGGTTTTACGTCGAAGCGTTGTACTCTGGAGCGTATGGTTTCGAGTAGTTTTTCTGGCTCGCGGCACACCATTATGAAGAGTGTCTGTGCTGGTGGCTCCTCAATGAGTTTCAACATCTTGTTGGCGCATTCCTGGTTCATGCGTTCTGGCAGCCATATTATGCTGATTTTCCACCCGCCTTGGTTTGACTTCATGTTCAGTTTCTTTATCAGCTCGTTGGCTTCTCCTACGGTGATGATGGCTTGTTGTTTGTCGGCTTCCATTGCTTTCATCCATTGTGCCAGTGAGAAGTATGGTCCGTCAGCCATCAGGTTGTGCCACTGTTCTATGTAGTCGTTGCTTATGGGCTTGTATTCTGAACTTTCTTTTTGTGGCTTTATGGTGGGGAATGAGAAGTGAAGGTCGGGGTGTCTGGTTCCTTTTACCTTGAAGGTGCCTTTGTTTAGTATGTGGCTTGCGAGTGCGAGCGCGAGCGCGAGTTTGCCTGCGCCGTCTGGACCGCATAACATCATGGCGTGTGGCAGGCGGTCTTCGTCTGCCAGCCGCATGAGGCGTTGTGCCATGTCTTGCTGTCCTATGATGTCAGAGAAATCCATTAATCTGTGCAAAGTTACGAATTTTTTTTCGTAAAATGTGCAATAATGGGTAAAAAGTGTGGGTTAAAAAGTAATAAGGGCTGAGGCCTTGTTCTGCCTGTTGTCGTGGGGGGAGATGTGAACAGGTGCTGATTGTATTGTAATCGGGTGCTTTTCGCTGTGTAATCAGCGCCTGTTTACGGTGTAATCAGCGCCTGTTCACGGTGATGTGGGTGGGGTATGGTGTAGTGGTGTGTTATTCGTCGTGTTCTGCCAGTGCTGCTATTATCCTTGCGTTGGCTGTTGTCAGTGCTGTGGCGGCGTGGCGTAGGTTTTCTTGGAATGCTGTCATGTCTTCTTGTTCTGCATCGCGCAGGTTGGTTACTGCTTTTACGAGTATTACTGGCTTGTTGTATAGACTGCACACGAAGGCTACTGCTGCGCCTTCCATCTCTTTCAATCGTCCGCCGTTTTGGTCTATCACGGCTTCTTCCTCGGCTGTCATGTCAAAGGAGGAGCCTGTTGTTACTTTGGCGGTTGGCATTTGCAGGCTTTCTGCCAGTGCTTCTGTGCCTTGCCATACGGGGTAGTTGCCCAGTCCCTGTGTGTTCCATTCGTTGTCGCCAGGCACACGGCGGTCGTGGAACATTGCGCTGCTGCCGAGATATACCTGCCCTGTCTGCGCTCCGTAGCGTTTCCATGCGCCGCAGGTGCCGCTGCTTATCACGATGTCGGGGTGCAGGTGTTCTATGGCTGCCATGGTGGTGACAGAGGCTGCTTCACAGCCTATGAGGTCACGGTCGTGCTGTGTGCCGTTCTGTACCACATACAGTTTGCTGTGACCTGCGTTGCCGCTGTACAACTGGCAGGGCAGGGGAGAGAAGTAATCGGGTACGTGGCGTAGGTTGAAGTGTTCTATCAGCGGACGGGCTTCGGCGCGCATGGCTATTATGTAGCATATTTTCTTCATCGTGTGTGGTTTTATGTTGTGACGGGTTTTGTGGTTTGTCTTTTTGTGCTTGTATGGTGCAGGGGCTGTTGCCTGCTGCTGTGGGGAAGACGGGGTGTGCCGCTTTGTTGTCTGACTGCAAAGTTAGTAAGTTTGGATGAACTGTGCAATTTTATCCTTGTTTTTTCTTCTTGCAGCGGTTCTGTGCCGTGTGCGGGGAGGGTATAGGGCATATGAAAACCCCTGGCCCTTATGTTTCGCACCGTGGGGCGCATTCATCGTGGGTCAGGGGGTAACATTATCCTATGAATCTATTATGAAACTATAACTTTTCTGTGTTTTTCTATTATTGAGATATGTAGTGTGTGTATGTTTTAAGCGTGTCTGCCATTGTGCCTGCGGGCCTGTGGTTGGCGCATGGGTTGTGCCTGACGGGGCTGCTGGGAGAGTTTTTCGAGATACTCAATGTATTTCTCGTCACCGAGAATCTTGCGCAGTTCAGCACGGTAACTCTTTGTCACGGCCTGC
>CALYTD010000002.1 GCA_945486445.1 uncultured Prevotellaceae bacterium | reverse complement strand
ACGGTGCTGGGAGTGGCAATGCCGCTTTTGCTGCACAGATGGATGACAGGAAGGCGACCGACAGTACTGAAAAGAGCCGTGGCCTTCGTCAGCGGACAAAAAAGAACCTTACAGAAAACAATATGATTTCCCCCTCTTTACCCAAAACATTCCACTCATTGATGAAATCTCACGGCAACGATGCCGTCCGTATGCTGTCGCTGCTGCTTTACCTTGCCGTATGCTGCATCATGGCACTGAAATACTCCATGCGCCTAACGCCGCACTACGGCTGGATTGTCTTAGGCTACATTACCATGCTATATGCCGCCGTCCAGCTCATTATGAAATACTGTTCACGGCACGTTCCGCCACGTATCGCGTTGCCTCTGCTGCTGGCGGCTCTCTGCGCCGGGCTTGCCGCCGCCCAGTATCATTTCGACCCCTACACCATAAAAGTTGACAGATGGTCAGCCATACACAACGTCATCGCCGCACTGCTGGACGGTGAATTCCCCTATCTCGCGCAGACGCACCTCGGCGGTTACGCCTCGCCGTTCCCCGTATGGATGGTGGCTCACATACCTTTCTTCTTCCTTGGTAACGTGGGACTGTCAATCATCGCCGCCACAATAGTCTTCACCGTTACATTGCAGCACTGTCACGGCACAAGAGCCGCCATACAGGCTGCGCTGATGCTGCTGTTCTCCCTCAACCTTTGGTATGAGGCATCCGTAAGAAGCGACCTCATAACTAATTTCATGCTTCTCGCGACCTTCGTCATCTACATACACCGGAAAGGCATTTCCCTCGCCACGCACCCATGGTCTTTGGCCGTAATCTGCGGGCTGTGGCTCTCCACGCGCCTCACCTGCGCCCTGCCGCTATTCATCATACTTTTCCCCTCATGGCTGCGCCTGACGTGGGGCAAACGCATCATCATACCAACAGTGGCGCTGCTCACCTTCCTGCTCACCTTCCTGCCGCTGCTGCTGTGGGATGCCGACGCGCTGCTGTTCTCCGAATATCCCCCGTTCCTGCTCCAGACAAGACAGGGACATCCCGCCGACGTGCTACTGATAATCATCCTGTGCATAATCCTTGCCTTATGGCATCGTTCCGACACACGCCGGCTTATGCTCAGTCAGTCCGTTGCACTAACAGTCATATCCGCGGGAACAATGATTCACAACATGGCACTGCACAACAACTGGAACATGATTTTCCAGTCTGACTATGATATAACTTATCTTGACATGGCACTGCCATTCCTCATCATAGCTGCAACAACGCAACAACACCGCCGCTGAAACTCGTGGCGGTAAATTCATTTGTCACCTGATGGTTACCACGGCGTAGGAAACGCCGTGGGACGAGGACAACTAAACAACCAAACAACTAAACAACTAAACAACCAAACAACCAATCACCCGGTAATCGCGGCCTGATCGCAGGGTAAAAAGGACCTAATCGCAGGGTAATCACGTATCAATCTGACTGTGAGCGAAAAAACATAGCCGGGAGAAAGGGGGAGGGGGGTGCGGGAAAGAGGCAGAAAAAGGGGGGGAAAACACGTTTTACTACCCCGATTGATAAATATCAATTTTAACCTGTCGGCAGTGGTTTTTATACATTATAAATTGCTTCCCAAGAAATTTCTGCCTATCTTTGCACTTGAAAAGAAGACTTTTGAACCTATGTCTGTAAAGAGATTGGTTATATGGTTATGCACTTGCATCATCAGCCTCTCACCGGGTATTGCCTCTACAAAGACCACACCAGGCGAGAGCGGTGTTATGCGCTCTTCCGGCAAGGTCTCACTCCAAGTGTTTTTCAGGAGCAACGGTCACGACATAGACCCCACATTCAGCAGCAATCAGGAGAACATACAGCGTTTTCTCACCACGCTCGACAGCCTTACCTCCACCTGTAAGGCGAGGAATGACAGCGTGGTGCTCATCACCTCCTCCGCCTCTCCCGAGGGGACGGCCCGCCGCAACGCTGCGCTGAGCCGCAGGCGCGCCGCCGCCATGGAGGCGTTCTTCAGAAGCCACAGCACCTCTGACGCCAGGATGCGCGTCATAACGGTGGGCGAGGACTGGCAGACGCTGAGGGGGCTGCTGCTCTCCTCCAGCCTCACGGGGCGCGGGAGGGCGGTGGAGATACTCGACAACACGCCGCTGTGGGTGATAAGGAAAGGAAAGATAGTGGGCAGCCGGAAGAAGGCCATGATGGACTATCGGGGGGGAAAGCTATGGCGGGAGATGGACAAGCACATCTTCCCCCTGCTGAGGCAGGCCACGCTGACAGTGCATTACAGCACCTGCGACAGTAGCGCGATGCCTGTGGAGGCACCGCGGGAGGAGGAGAGGGCACTCCCCCTGCCGCCACCCGTGACGCCTGTGGAGGCACCCGTGACACCGCCTGCCGGCAACTCCGCCACGGGGAGGAAGCCGCTGCTCGCCATAAAGACAAACCTGCTCCTCGACGCCGCGACGGTTGTGAACCTCGGCATAGAGATTCCCCTGGGCGAGAGATACAGCGTCTCCGGGGAGTTCTGCTTCCCCTGGTGGCGTGACAGCGACAGGGACATCACCGTGCAGATGCTCGGCGGAACGGTGGAAGGCCGCTACTGGCTGGGCGACAGGGCGGGGAAAAGCCCGCTGACGGGGTTCTACGCGGGAGTGTATGGCGGCGGAGGATACTTCGACTTCCAACTCGGCAGGCTCTCAGACGGCGACGGCGTGCAGGGCGACTCATACATAACGGGCGGCATCAGCGCGGGTTACGCCCACACCATAGGCCGCAGCATGAGGATGGAATACACCCTGGGCGTGGGCTTCCTGACCTGCGACTACCGCAAATACGTAAGCGTGAAGGAAACCAAGTACGGCGACATAAAGGTGACAGAATATCCCTGGGAGGAGAAACGGTTTTCCGGTTTCCTGCCAACCAAAGCCTCCGTGTCGCTCGTGTGGCTGCTCAACACAAAGAGGGGAGGTGGGCGATGAAGAACCGTTTTGTGCTCTCCGCGCTCGTGGTGGCGCTCTCGCTTCTCTCATGCAGCAGGGACCATCTCTACTACGCCGCCTCAGACATGGTGACAGTCCACCTGCTGACCGACTGGAGCGCGTCGGGCGTGACCCCCAACGGCGTCACCGTCTTTGCCTACAACGAGGCGGACGGAAGCCTGTACAGGCGTTTCCCCACGGTGGCGGCGCGGCAGGAGTGTTACCTGAGGCTGCCGCAGGGCGACTACACCCTGGTGGTGACGAACGACAGCCCGGAGGAGTTTGAGGGCAGGATAGCCTTCACCGGCACGGAGAACCTCAGCACCCTGCAGGCCACGGGAGTGAAGGACGAGACGCGGAGCATCCGGCTTGAGAACTATCTCAACACCCGCGGCGACGCCACCACGGGGGCATTCTGCATAGTGGAGCCCGACAGCCTCGCGGCAGCGGTGGTGAGGGGGGTGCACGTAACGCCGCAGGAGATGGACTACTACTACGACAAGCCACAGAACGGCGCGGCAAACGAGACGGAGATGGAGGTGGCGGCAAAGCCCGCGCCCGTAATCTCCACGGTCCACATAAAAGCCCACGTAAAGGGGCTGAGATACGCGCGGGGCACCACCATGTCATACCTCAGGGGCGTGGCGGCAGGACATCGCCTCGGACAGGAGGAGAACTCCACGGAGCAGGTGGCGCAGGCCTTCATACTGAACAACAGGGTTTTCGACCCCGGCTCTGACAGCGACGGCACCATAACGGCGGAGTTCCTCTCCTTCGGACTGACGGGTGACGGCAAGACAGGCAGCAGATACTACCTCGACATAAACTTCGTGCTCGTAAACGGGGAATCATACCCCCTGACGTTTGACGTGACAGACCTCATCTCGGTGGATGTGTCGCTGTCACTGAAACTATCGCTCAACCTCGCCCTTGAGATAGAACTGCCCAAGGTGGACGGGGGAGAAGGCGGAGGATTCAACACCGGAGTGGGAGAATGGGAAGAGGAGATAATAGACTTACCGATGTAAACAAACTGACAAAAAACAAAAATAATTAAACATAAAACGCAAGAACTATGAAAAAAGCAACGTTTTTACTCGCGGCACTTGCGCTGACAGCAGCAAGTTGCTCAGACACAGAGACCCTGAACAGCAGCACTCAGGACACACCGCAGAACATCAGTTTCTCTGCCTACACGTCAAAACTCAGCAGAGCCTTACAGACAGACGTGACGACGGCAAACCTCAACTCCTTCAACGTTACGGCGATAAGCAGCGACAACACAAATATCTATTTCTCAGACCTGACCTTTACAAAGAAAGGCGCAGTATGGGAAAGTGAAGACCAGTACGTGTGGCCCAACTATCCCCTGAACTTCTATGCCTACAAGGTTCCGGAGAACACCAGCGAGTCTGACCCAACTAAATTCACAAAATATATCAATTTAGACAACAACAAGAACATTGACATCACCGTGGCAAAGGAACTTGCCAACCAGGAGGATTTCGTTGTGGCGGAAGCCTTGAACCAGACAATGGCAAACACAAGCTCCAATGCCAATCATGCCGTAAACCTCACCTTCAAGCACATCCTTACACAGATTGTGGTAAAGGCAAAGAACAGCAATACAGAAAAATACACGGTTGAGGTATCTGATGTGGCAATAAGAAACATCATGAGTGAAGGCAATTATAACTTTGCCAGCCAGACAATGACTGCCAAGAACGGCAAGAATGACTTTAATGCCTCATTCAATCCCAAGGAACTCACCAGTGAGGATCACGAAATGATGACAGTCTCAGGCAATGGCAAATGGTATCTTATCCCCCAGACCGTAACACCATGGAACAGGTCAACAGACCAGACAAACACAGACCGTGGCGCCTACCTTGCCCTTAAGGTGAAGATAACCTCAAAAAACACCGGCGCACCGATATACCCGATACCTGCTAACGATGAGGCAGAGAAATTCGCATGGATGGCGATGCCTATGCCAAGCGTAGTTAAGGACGCGCTGGTTTACAACTATCAACAGGGCAAGAAATACACCATCGTCTTCAACTTCTTCTCTGACGGTACGGGCGCAGGCTTCGTTGACCCGCAATATCCTGGTGACCTCGACGGAGACGGCGACACAGCGGACGACAAGGGTGAGGCTATCGGTGTGAACCACATCAAGTTCGACGCTACTGTTGAAGAGTGGGACGAAAACAACACCACCATCACCATGAACCTCTAAACCCTATATACGCCGCGGCAACGCCGCTTGATGGAACAAAACAATGAGAAAGCAAAACACCATATATATAACTCTGCTGCTGTCACTGCTGACGGCCTGTCAGGGCAGTGACCTCCCCGCGGAGGAGGGCACGCCGTTGGCTTTCTCAACGCAGGAGACCAGAGCCGGGCTGTCTGGCATCTTCGGAGACTTCAAGGTTTGGGGAACCTGCACCGCCGATGGCGACGAATACATAATGCAAGGCTACAAGGTGCGTTACGACAACACGGTGGGGTGGACATACATCATAGGCGAGGGAACGGAAAGCCAAAGGCTGCAATACTGGGACAACGCCGCCGCCATGTACCGCTTCCATGCCGGCGCACCGGCGGAAAGGGTGGCGGAGATGGGGGAGAGCCACGTGACGATGAGCATGAAATCGACCACAACGCTCAGCGAGACCTGTCTCTTCAGCCAGCCAAACGTGGTGGGACGCACGGACGCCGCATTCGGAAACACAGTGAACCTCAGGTTCACATACGCCAACGCCCGCATAAACCTTGCTTTCAGGTATCTGGCGGACACCCCCGTGAGCATAACAGACATAAGGCTCACACCCCCCGCGCCCTACGCCACGGCAGCCGCGTTGCGCATGGACTATGACTGGACCAAGCGTACAACAGCAGCCGGGACGCTGTCTGCCACGGAGCGAAGCGGCGACGCACTCGCCTTCAGCGACGTGCAGATACCTGCCAACAGCGATGCCACGGTATTCACAGCCATACCGTGGTACATGATACCCGACCCCTCCGTGGTGGGGAAATGGAAAGTGAGCATAAACACAGGCAGCGGGACAAAGGAGACGGAATTTACCATTGACGAGGCTTGGCAGCCGGGGAGGGCATACACATACCGCTTTGAATACACGGCAGCGGCGAACCTTGTCTTCACAGGAACCACCACGGAACTGTTCATAGGGGAAAGCCCAGAGGAGGGAGGGGAGCATAACTTCAACTGACATGAGAATATTGGGAAAGAAATATCTGCCCCTTGCGGCATTGGCCATCATCACCGCCTGCAGCGAGAACGACGTGTCGCCAGACAACACCTCCGCCGCAAGGCTTGAGATGTCGCTTGGAGGGCAGCCACTCACCAGGGCGCACTTCACTGACAATGACGGCACCGCCGCCTTTGTATGGGACGTGGGCAGCAGCATGATAGCCGCCGTGTCAAACGGCGCGTCGATGGCACAGTGGACGGACGGCAGTTTCTTCTCACCCATGAACATCTCGCTCATAGACCCCGCGGGCAGCGACAAGGTGCTGGGGGCAGGCTCCGCGCTCACCATTCCCTCAGACGCCGCAAGGGTGGGGGACGGGCTGTCCTACCTCTCACCCGTCAACGGTTCCACGCTATGCGCCACAGAGGCGGCGCAGGATGGCGTGACGGTGACATTCTCCATGCCCGCCACCTTCACCCAGAGCGCGACGGGAAGGCTGGAGGAGTTTGAGCCATACTGCTTCATCCACGGTGAGTCAACAGTGCTGAGTGTACCGTCTGGCGGAAACAAGAACTTCGTTTCCAACACCACACGCTTCCGCGCCATACCCGCTACATTCCGCTTCAACATAACCAACAACACCACAGGGGATGTCAACATAGAGTCGGTGAAGATAACCTGTGACCGCCTTTTCCCCGACCACCTGCAATGGCGTTGCGACGCCGGGGGCGCGAGCATCGGCGAGACGGCGGACAAGGGGGGATATTTCAACACAATAAAAACCGCCATCAACCCGGGATACGGGGAAATGATAGCGGCAAAGGCGGGAGAGACAAAGAGCAAGGGAACGTACTACGCCACGTGCCTGCCATACGACAGCGACGCGGACATGGAGGGAGCGACACTCGCTTTCATAATAGAAACAAAGGAAAAGATACACACCTTCAACGTTAGCGCAAGCGAGTTCTTCCGCAATTCGGAAGCAGGGCACAAGAAGTTTGAGAGCAACAAGATATACACCTTCAACTTTATGATGAACGACAACTCCGTGGAACTGGAAGGTGTGACAATCTCTGACTGGCAAGACGTGCCATTCTATTATCCCACTGAGGAGGTCTCCGCCTTCGTGTCGCTCAATCCGTCATACTGGGTGCAGAACCGGAACAACCTCTACACCTACGGTTTCGTGAAGATGAACGCAAGCGAGTCACACGCCACACTATGGTGCATCTGCAACATCGGCGAATACCTTTACTATGCCTGCGACACCCCGCTGCCATGGAACGAGGTGACACAACACCTGCCGGACTACTTCGACGGCATCACCGACTTCAACTGGCAGATACCCACAAGGGAGGACTTCGCACAACTGCTCGGCACGGAAGGGAACATAAGGATGTGCCGGGACAGCGAGTCGGGAGTGTACGGCCTGTACATCACGAGTGCGACAGACCCGGGGATGTCAATCTTCCTGTCATGCTCCGACAGCACAAAGACAGAGTACGACAACGAGGGCGTAACCCTTATACACCGCGAGTTCCACGGGTATTACTGGACGCGGGACACCGCCGATGATGACAACGCCTACCTGCTGCACTTCGCCTTCAAGCAGACGGAGACGGTAGAGACGGCGAGTGAGACCTCCACCCTCTCCCCTTTCAGCAAGATACTCAACTCCGGCAACGACCTGTATGAGTTCATACCCACTGCCAAGAGCGGGAGACACACCGCCAGAGCGATATTATATGATGAAGATTAAGAAGTATATCATATTGTCATTAGCCTGCGCAATGGCTTTCACCGCCTGCGACAAAGACAGCGGCGAACTGCCCGCAAGCAGCGGGAGGCTATATATATGCGCTGCCGCCACACCCTTTGGCGGGGACGTGACGCCGCTGACCCGTGCCGCGAACCACGGCTTCCTCACCTCCTTCGAGGCGGGGGACCAGATAGGTGTGACGGGCATTGACACCGATGGCAACGTCATTGACGTGTGCAACAACGTAAGGTTCACCTACGAGAAGTCCGAGACAGAGGACGGAGAGACATGGTCCACCTTCCTCAACGACCGCGGCTACGGCTTCGTGGAGAGGGTAAGCGGCGCAAGATACTTCGCCTATTACCCCTACGACAGCAAGTGGGACGGCAGGAACCTGGACTATATCATAGCCAACTTCACCGTTGAGACAGACCAGAGCACAAAGGAACTCTTCAGCAAGAGCGACCTCATGACACCCGATGAGCCTATGGTTCCCTCTGACGGGGAACTGCGCTTCGTGATGAACCACAAGATGGCGACCATCTCCCTCTTCTACAACAACGAGTGGAACACCGACGGCACAAGCCTCTATAACATAACGCTCTTCCCCGGGACAACACCCGCCGGGCTGACCATAGCCCACACCTACCGCTCACAACTGCCGTCAACGGAGCTGGAACACCGGCGCAGATACCTCGTGAACCCTAACGAACACCCCACCGTGAAACTGGTGGGAAGGCTGGAGGAGACAAGTTACCGGTATTTCAGCCACACGCTCGACATAGAGGCGGGACACCTATACTCCTTCTCCTTCGAGGGAGCACCGTCCGTACCTTACACCGATGGCGTGGATCTTGAACTGGACGACGTGCCCTTTGTTGACAAGAACGGCGATACCGTCACCCTGGGACACACCGTGATATGGTCAAAATACAACCTCGGAGAGTCCGCCGCCGAGAAATATCCCTTTGCACCGGCAGCCCAAGACAAGGGCGGACAGGACGGCGGGAAAGACCCCACGGCAAGGGGAGACTACTACGCATGGGCCACCACCTTCACACAGTATGACAACGGACTGACGGGCTACAACGGCTACGGTTACAACAACTACTTCGACAAGGAATACATGGTGGCGCCGCTCGGCGGAACAATAAAGGAGACGGAATATGACGTTGCCCACGCCAAATGGTGGAGGGGCAAGTGGCGCCTGCCGACAGAGAACGAGTTTCGCGCCATGTACGCGGGCTGCACCTTTGAGAACGTGGGCAACTACACCGAGACAAACACACGCTACATAGGAGACTACGGCGGACGCACAAAGGGCAGATACAGGTTCAACATCATAAAGGTGACAAGCAAGCAGAACCCGGAGAAGTACGTCTATTTCTCCACAGGAGGCTACTTTGACGGCACCGTGGAACCGCAAAAGGACGAGAACGGAGAATACACCGAATCAGGAGACGGAAAGAAAAATGCCGGCATAGTGAGCCCCACAACGGCATACTACCTCAGCAGCAGCTCCTCGCCAACCATCCTGAGGTGCATCTCCTACGCCTTCTTCACTGACACGAAGCAGGAAATAAAGATAGACGGAAGCCGCTACACGGGCATGCTCGTAAGGCCGGTGTATAGTCCTAACGAAAATAACACCATCTACCGACAGACAGAATGAAAAGGGCAGCACACATACTTTCCACACTCCTGCTTCTGCTCACCGCCTCATGCACCGGCAACACCGACAACGCGGAGAGCGGAGACACCGCCTCATGCCTTCATGCAGGCATCAGCGGCATGATGGAGACAAACCCCGTATCGGCAAGGGTGGCATACGGCGGAGCGCAGGATGAGCACACTGAGTTTGAGACCGGCGACTTCTTCGGACTCTTTGTCATGGGAGACGACGGGGCGGTGAAGGCGGGAAACGTGAAGGTGTATTGCTCCGGGTTAGACAACAACGGCAAGACCGTGTGGTCCATATATAAGGAGGGCGGCACGCAGGGCAGCAGCTCCAACTACACCATGGCCGACATACTCTCCCAGGGCACCACCTACTTCGCCTACTACCCTTACAATAACGCCCTCAGCGGCGCGACAGACGCGGAGGCGTTGCAGGCATACGTCAATGACTTCATAAACACACTGACCGCCGACCAGAGCCGTTCCTTCACCGACAACGACCTGCTCGTGGCAAGCAACCTCCCCGGCTGCGAATACGGAGAGGTGTCAACAGAGCACACGGGGCACGTAAGCCTCACCTTCGCCCACACACTGGCAATGCTAAGATTCCGAATACCGGAGGGCTCGGTGAAGTACGACTTCCTCTTAGCGGGCAAGGACTTCACACCATACCTCATGGCAACAGCCGGCGGACACGACGAGTACAGATACCTCTTCAAGCCGGGCGGCATACTGGACATCTGCGTAAAGTACGTGCTCGGCGGCAGGCTGTACAGGTTTGAGACAGGCAAATGGAAGGACCTGCGACCCATCCACACCGCCGCGGGACACTGCTACACCCTGGACGAGAGTGCCATAAAGGTGCCGTACAACACTGCCGTTGACATGGGCACCTCCGTGATGTGGGCAAGTTTCAACCTCGGGGCGGAGGACGACCTGACGGCGACGGCGGAGAACATCAGCACCCTGAAAGGCATCTGCGTGATGTGGGGCGTAAACAATGACACCGGCAACTACGGAAGCAGCGCCTACACCTCATACAACAACAGCTTCACAAACGGCACACCGCCGAACAAACTGCCCATAGGGTATAACTTCACGGGAAATCCCAACTACGACGCCGCCACAAACCTTTGGGGCGGAGAATGGAGAATACCCACCGCCGGAGAGTGGAGGGAACTGTTCAGCGCATGCACCTACAAGATGTCTGACGGCATCATCACCTTCACCAGCAAAAAGACGGGCAACAGCATAAAACTGAAGCCTGTGGGCTACTACGACAGCAGCAAACCCAGCTCCACCAGCATAGGCTATTACTGGTCCGCCTCCGCCAGCACGGAGAACAGTGCCAAGGCATTGTCCACCATATTCAACAGCGGTTCGGCTAACATACATACCAATGCCAGCAGATACACCGGACTGCCCGTAAGACCGGTGGTTGGTAAGTAGTTGTTTGGTGGTTTAGTGGTTTGGTGGTTTAGTTGTCTAGTTATGAATTGCGGGCAAACCACTCCCCGCGGCCTTTGTGTGTGGTGCGTCAGCGCCACATTCTATCAACCAAACAACCAAACCACCAAACAACTAAACAACCAAACAACTAAACCACCAAACAACTAAACAACTAAACCACTAATCACTTCCCATACAACACCGGGTTGGTGCTGGGGTCGTTATACATTTTCATCTGCCTGTACACCTTCATATACTTCCGCCCTGCGGCAATGTCGTCAAGCAACTGGTCAATGGCTGCCGACAGGTCTTGCTGCTGTTCAAGCAGTACGGCGAGCTTACCCCTGCACGTGGCGATGTGCTCCTCGGTGGCGTCGGTGCGCTCTGTCTGCTCCTTCATGTGCCATATTTTCAGGGCAAGGATTGACAGTCGGTCTATCGCCCATGCCGGTGACTCGGTGTTGATTGTAGCGTCGGGCAGGGGAGTGACGTCCTTGTACACGGTGCGGAAGTAGGTGTCAATGTCCTCCACCATGTCTGTGCGGTCCTGGTTTGACTTGTCTATGCGCCTCTTCAGCGTCAGGGCTGCCACTGGGTCGATGGCGGGGTCACGTATGATGTCCTCAAAATGCCACTGCACGGTGTCGATCCAGCACTTGTGGTACAGCGTGGCGTCTATGCTGCCAGAGGCATAAGGGTTGACGATAGGGGTCTCCACGTTGTCGTGGACATGATAGTCGGCTATGGCACGACGGAATATCTCATTGGCTTTTTCTGTGAACATGATGTTGGATTTCTTGTCTTTTTATATCTGCAAAGGTACTGAAAAAGATGTGAACCGCCAAATTTTTTGCCCTTTTACCGCCTTATCTATGCCATTTTAATTAATTTTTCTTAAACTCTAAGAATGTTTAACTAAGAATTTTTTGCTTTGAACCGGGTGTACACACTATACTATTAACTTTGCACCCGGAAACGTTACTCTCGCGGTTTACCCTCCGGCGAAGAGCGTTTTGTGCCTGACGGCATGGCTATGTGCGGCTGTTTGTGCCCACATCAGCACCTGGTTACGGATAAATCTACATCTAATTATAATTACCTTAATATGAACGGGATAGAAAGACAAAACAGGCAGCGGATAATTGACGACATGATAGTGCTGCTGGGCAGAAGGGCCAGTGAGGGACTTGTGTGGCGTTCGTCAAAGACGGACTTGATAGAGATGGTTCACATTGTATATTGTGCTGACGTGATGCGTGACGCGCAGGGGCTGCCGCTGACGTTCCGGGAACTGGTGCGGCGTGCCTGCGAGATAGTGCACGTAAGCATTCCCGCCAACCCCAACCAGTTGGTGACACGGGCGCAGCAGCGTAAGGGGCGGCGTATGCTGCCCCTGCTGGCAAGGTATGACGGAATGTTCGTATAGCCCTCTGGACACACTCAGACGCGACTATACACATATCTATACATATCTCTATACACATAAACCTTGCAAACGCCTTCACAATGTTGTAACTTTGCAACAGAAAAAGGAAACAACCAGAGTAAAGAACCTTAATAATAAAGACATATTACCTTAATAACGAATATCATGAAAGACACTAAAAACAATACTACCGACATGCAGCTCAGCAGGCATTTCCGCCTGTCAGAGTTTACACGCAGCGCTACTGCCATGCGTTATGGCATAGACAACGAACCGGACGTGGAGAGTGTGGAGGCACTGCAGAACCTCTGCATACACGTTCTGGAACCACTGAGGAAGCGTTTTGGCGTGATAAAAGTGACGAGCGGCTATCGCTGTCCTGAGCTGAACAACAAGATTGGCGGCTCTCCCTCATCGCAACATCTTAGGGGTGAGGCGGCGGACATACACGTGGGTTCGCTGGAGACGGCAAAGAAGTATTACTACTTCATTCTTGACAATCTTGTATTTGACCAGATGCTGCTGGAGATGAAGCGCGGCAAAGTGCACTGCCTGCACATCAGCTACACGGCGGAAAGGGAAAACCGCAAGATGGTAAGGTCGGAGTATCGGGTTTAGTGGTTTAGTGGTTTGGTGGTTTAGTTGTTTGGTTGTTTAGTTATGAGTTGCGAGCAAAACTACTCCCCGCGGCCCTTGTGTGTGGTGCGTCAGCGCCACATACTATCAACCAAACAACCAAACCACCAAACCACCAAACCACCAAACAACCAAACAACAAAACAACCAAACAACCAAACCACCAAACAACCAAACCACCAAACAACCAAACAAC
>CALYTD010000001.1 GCA_945486445.1 uncultured Prevotellaceae bacterium | reverse complement strand
CCAGACCTTCGGATGTCTCTCAATGAGAGACAAATGCGCATCATCTGTTACCCGTAGACCTCATACCGGCCATAGACCTCATAGAAGGCAAGTGCGTACGCCTCACGAAAGGCGACTATGACAGTAAGAAAATATACAACGAAGACCCCGTGGCGCAGGCCAGAGAGTTTGAGGCTCTCGGCTTTAAACGCCTGCATATCGTTGACCTTGACGGCGCGAAGAGCAAGCACATAGTGAATGATGCGGTGCTGAAAGCCGTGACCACAGCCACGAACCTCACCGTTGATTTCGGAGGAGGCATAAAGACCGAGACGGACATACGCAAGGCTTTCGATGCAGGAGCGGCGATGGTGACCGTTGGCTCGGTGGCTGTGACGCAGCCGGAACTGTTCCTTTCCTGGCTCGACACGTTCGGCGCAGAGCGCATCATACTCGGTGCTGACGTGCGCAACGGTAAGATAAGCATCAACGGATGGAAGGAAGACTCCTCCGAAGACCTGCTGCCGTTCCTCAAAACATACATAGACCACGGTGTGAAGAACGTGCTGTGCACGGAGATTTCCAAGGACGGCACGCTGGCAGGGCCGGCTGTTGACCTCTACGAACGCATCATGGCGGAATATCCCGGCATACACCTCATAGCCTCAGGGGGTGTGTCATGCACGGCAGACATAGTGACCCTGAACGAGAAGAACATCCCCGCCGTAGTGTTCGGAAAGGCATACTATGAGGGTAGGATAGACCCTGCCGGATTAAAGGACAGAGGGATGCTCCCGTAAAAAGGTGCCGGTTGCCGTGTGAAAAGATGCCGATTGCATTGCAATCAGGTGCTGATTACGAGGTGAAAGGGCGCTGATTACAGAGTGGTTGTTTAGGGGCTTGGTTGTTTAGTGGCTTAGTTGCCTGGGAAACAGGCGGTTAACCACGTTAGGACAAGCCCGTGAACCAACGATGCAACCATATTACCAAATAACAAAACAACAAAAACACCAAACAACAAGACAACGTGTTAGCAAAACGAATCATACCATGCCTTGACGTGAAGAACGGAGAAACGGTGAAAGGTACAAACTTTGTCAACCTGCGTTCTGCCGGCGACCCCGTGGAATTGGGACACGCATACAGTGACGCGGGAGCCGACGAACTGGTGTATCTTGACATTACCGCCTCCCACGAGGGACGCAAAACGTTCACCGACATGGTGACACGCGTGGCGCGTGAGATAAACATACCGTTCACTGTTGGCGGCGGCATAAATGCCATAGAAGACGTTGACCGTATGCTTGCGGCAGGTGCTGACAAGGTTAGCGTGAACAGTGCTGCCCTCAGAAGACCGGAGTTCATTGATGAGATAGCCTCACACTTCGGTTCCCAGGTGTGTGTCTGTGCGATAGATGCACGCATGGATGCCGACGGATGGCACTGTTACGTGAACGGCGGTCGCGTGCGCGTGGAGCGCAGATTGCTTGACTGGGCCAAGGAAGTGGCAGACCGTGGTGCGGGCGAGATACTCTTCACCTCCATGAATCACGACGGTGTGAAGCAGGGCTTTGCCAATGAGGCACTGGCAATGCTGTCAGACGCACTGCCGATACCCGTCATAGCCAGTGGCGGCGCAGGTGTGAGGGAGCACTTTCGTGATGCCTTCACCATAGGAAAAGCAGATGCTGCCCTCGCCGCATCAGTGTTCCACTTCGGGGAGATTCCCATACCTGAACTGAAGAAGTGGCTCAGGGAGGAGGGCGTGACAGTGAGGATGTGACGCTCCGCAGGGCGGAGCGTGGTTTTAGGTTGCGCTTCGCTTGGTTTAAGGTTGTTGGTCGGTAGGGGAAAGAAACGTTCTCCAGAGAGCGCAAACACACGCCACCTCTAATCATAAGACCGACCACCACGCTATCCTGAAAGACCTATAACCAATAACCTTTAACCCCAAAAACCAAGAAAAAATGAACATAGATTTCAAGAAAGGCGACGGCCTTGTGCCCGCCATAATACAGGATGCCGTAACAAAGAACGTGCTGATGCTCGGCTATATGAATGAGGAGTCGCTGGCAAAGACCTTGGAGACGAAGAAAGTAACGTTCTGGAGCCGCTCCCGCAACACCCTGTGGACAAAGGGAGAGACAAGCGGTAACTTCCTCGACCTTATAGACATAAAGGTAGATTGCGACAATGATACGCTGCTGGTGAAGGTACACCCGCACGGTCCGGTATGCCATACGGGAACAGATACCTGCTGGGGAGAGGAGAACAAGTAACGAATAAACATAAAACAGAAGAATAGAAATGGAAGAGAAAAATCCGCTTTTGTTCCTTAGCGAACTGCAAGACTTTATTGAAAAGCGCCATGAGGAAATGCCGGAAGGCAGTTACACCACCTCTCTGTTCAAGGACGGCCTGAACCGTATGGCACAGAAAGTGGGCGAGGAAGCACTGGAACTGGTGATAGAAGCCTGCAACGGCACTGACGAGAGAATGATTTACGAAGGCTCAGATATGCTTTATCACCTCATAGTACTCCTCACATCCAAGGGACTGCGCATAGAGGATATGGCGAGGGAGTTGCAGGAACGGCATAATCCCGGGTGGCACAAGCATTAAGAAAATAACCAAACGACTGCATCATGCTGATAGACTATAAGAACGTTACGGTGAGCCACGATGACGGTGATGTGGTGCTCGATGGCGTGGACTTTCATGCCGCCGAGGGGGAGTTCATATATATAATAGGTAAGGTAGGCTCCGGGAAAAGTTCCTTGCTGCGTACTATCTACGGAGAACTGGAGATAGACGAGGCGGACAAGGCTATGGTATTTGAACGAGACATGACCAAGATCCGCCGCAAGGAGGTGCAGATGCTGCGCCGGGAACTCGGCATAATATTCCAGGACTTCAAGTTGCTCACCGACCGTTCGGTAAGGCGTAACCTCGAATTTGTACTTAAAGCCACCGGCTGGAAGAAGAAAGACGAGATAGAAAAGCGCATTGCAGAGGTGTTGAGAGACGTCAAGATGGAGGGTGTGGAGGACAAAATGCCGCACGAACTCTCTGGCGGAGAACAGCAACGCATAGCCATAGCCCGTTCACTGCTTAATTCTCCGAAGGTGATTCTTGCCGATGAGCCTACGGGAAACCTTGATCCCGAGACGGCGGACAACATCATGGGGCTGTTCAGAGACATATCAGCGACAGGCACGGCGGTGATAGTGACGACACACAACATTGCCATGCTGGGCAAGTTTCACGGTGTGGTCTATCAATGTAAGGACGGGAAACTGACGGAAGTGACAGCGGACTATGCAGAGAAATGATACCGCTCTCCTTGCAAAGACTTGGAGATGATGCCTGTACGGCAGATGGTTGTAATGCCTATTTGGAAATAAAAAGGAAAAACAAAAAAACATAACATCAATGAAAGTAATGAAATTTGGCGGCACGTCTGTTGGCTCCCCGGAGCGTATGCAGGATGTCGCAAAACTTGTAACAAAATCAGGAGAGCCTACATTCGTGGTGCTATCCGCAATGTCTGGCACCACAAACTCTCTGGTGGAGATTTCTGATTACCTCTACAAGAAGAACCCAGAGGGCGCACAGGAGGTTATCAACACACTGGAGAAGAAGTACATGGGCCACGTGGAGAACCTGTATTCCACTGACGAGATGAAGCGGAAGACAGCGGATTTCCTTAAGAAAGAGTTTGAATACCTGCGCTCCTTCACTAAGGATACATTCACCTCGTTTGAGGAGAAAATAGTGGTGGCACAGGGAGAGGTCATGTCAACCAACATGGTTACCAACTACCTTAACGAACAGGGAGTGAAAACCGTGTTGCTCAATGCTCTCGACTTCATGCGTACCGACAAGAATGCCGAGCCAGACCTTACATATATAAAGGAGCATCTGGCAGAGGTGATGAAGGCCAATGAGGGCTATCAGATATACATAACACAGGGTTTTGTGTGTCGCAACGCTTATGATGAGGTTGACAATCTGCAACGCGGAGGCTCTGACTATACCGCATCGCTGATAGGTGCAGCCATGATGGCGGATGAGATACAGATATGGACAGACATCGACGGTATGCACAACAATGACCCACGCATAGTAGATAAGACCGATGCCGTGCACCAGTTGAACTTTGAGGAGGCTGCGGAGCTGGCGTATTTCGGTGCAAAGATTCTGCATCCTACGTGTGTGCAGCCTGCCAAGTATGCCGGCATACCAGTGCGCATAAAGAACACGATGGACCCGGACGCAGACGGTACGGTGATAGACAACGTGCTGGTACGCGGAAAGATAAAGGCTGTTGCCGCGAAGGACAATATCACCGCGATAAAGATAAAGTCATCACGTATGCTCCTTGCTACGGGCTTCCTGCGCAAGGTGTTTGAGATATTCGAGACCTACAATACGCCAATCGACATGATAACGACATCAGAGGTGGGCGTGAGTGTCAGCATAGACAAGGATACACACCTCACGAAAATCATGGACGAACTAAAAAAATACGGCACGGTGACAGTGGATACAGATATGTGTATCATCTGTGTTGTAGGTGACCTTGACTGGAGTAACGTAGGCTTTGAGACACTGGTGACAGAGGCTATGGCCAACATTCCGGTACGTATGATTTCATACGGAGGCTCTAACTATAACATATCATTCCTCATACGTGAGGCAGATAAGAAGCGGGCATTGCAGAACCTCTCCGCAAAACTGTTCAACTGATGCTCTGACATCTCTGCCCCGTCCTTGCGGAAGGAGGCAGAGATGTCATAAAGATAAATCAACAACACAAATAAATAGATAGAAAAAATGGCTTTCCCGATAGAAAAATTCAAAGACATAGAGACACCTTTCTATTATTACGACAAGGCGTTGCTGTGCCAAACGCTTGATACCATCAAGGCAGAACTGGCTCAGCATCCTGACTATCACCTGCACTATGCCATAAAGGCGAATGCCAACATGGACGTGTTGCGCGAGATACAGAAGGCTGGGTTCGGCGTTGACTGCGTGAGCGGAGGCGAAATACAGCAGGCACTTGACACCGGATTCGATGCCGGAAAGATTGTATATGCCGGTGTGGGCAAGGCTGATTGGGAGATAAACCTCGGACTGGATGCAGGGATATTCTGCTTCAATGTGGAGTCTCTCGAAGAACTTGCCATCATAAACAGTCTGGCAGGGGCTAAGAAGAAGGTGGCGAAGGTGTGCTTCCGCATAAACCCCAACGTTGGTGCGCACACTCATGCGAACATCACGACGGGGTTGGCGGAAAACAAGTTCGGTATAGCCATGGAGGACATGGAGACCGCTATACAGGCGGCTATGGGGCTTGACAACATAGAATTCATAGGGATTCACTTCCATATAGGCTCGCAAATACTGGAGATGGGGGACTTCGAGGTGTTGGCAATACGCGTGAACGAATTGCAAGACCGTTTGGAGAAGCAAGGCATAAGGGTGAAGAACATCAACGTGGGTGGTGGTCTCGGCATTGCATACAATGACCCTGACGGAAAGCCTGTGCCTGACTTCAAGACGTATTTCGATACATACACTAAGAAGATAAAGTTGCGTGAGGGGCAGCAACTGCACTTTGAACTCGGACGTGCGGTAGTGGGGCAGATGGGTTCCCTTATCACCCGTGTGCTGTATGTGAAGCAAGCGCACGTCAAGAAGTTTGTGATAGTAGATGCAGGAATGAGTGATCTCATTCGTCCTGCGCTCTATGAGGCGCACCATGAGATACAGAATCTTAGTAGCAATGAGCCGGAAGAAACCTACGATGTGGTCGGGCCGATATGCGAGTCGAGTGATGTGTTTGGCAAAGGGGAAATTCTGCCCGCCTGTCACCGCGGCGATATCATAGCCCTTCGCTCTGCCGGTGCCTACGGAGAGATTATGGCTTGCCGGTACAACTGCCGTAAGTTGCCGAAAGGATACCTGTTCTAAGCAGGCGTGCCGGCTTGGAAAGTAAAACCTTGTTTAATGATAATTTCATTACATTTGATAATATACACAGCGGTGTTGTTGGTGCTTGCACTGGTGGCTCCGCTGTTTTCACCCTTTTTCAGAAAGGTGAAAGAGGAGGTAACTGTGCCCGATGAAGGCGGGAAGCCTGCGGATTGTCCGCCGGTTTCGATAGTGTTGACAGACCATGACAGTTCCTATCACCTCTCGAAGGTGTTGCCTGTTCTGCTGGGGCAGGACTATCCGGGCGACTTTCAGGTTGTTGTTGTCATTGACAGGAGCGACAGTGACTCGGAGGATGTGTTGAAACTTCATGGGGCAAATCCACATCTTTACTATACGATGTTGCCGGATACGTCACGTTATCTCAGTCGCAAGAAACTTGGATTAACGCTTGGCATGCGTGCAGCAAAGTATGACTGGGTGCTGGTAACGGATGTTCACAGCGTCCCTTCATCAGAGAATTGGCTTGCAAGCATGGCTCGTCATTGCTCGGCAGAGAAGAACATGGTGCTCGGACTGTCACTGTATGGCGAGGAGGTGTCGGCGTATTTCCGCTACGAGCAGTTGCGGACTATGCTCTATCACTTGCGGATGGCACAGCGGGGGATGGCTTTCAGCACCAACCAGTCATCCGTAATGCTGCGGAAAGAAGAGTTCTTTGCCGAGAATGGGTTTAGAGGTAACCTTGAATTCGCGCGTGCAGAGTTTGAATTCTTGGTCAATAAGTTTGCCAGAGCAGGCTCCTGTGCCTTGGCAATAGAGCCGGAGGCGAGGATGATAGCCATGAAACCATCAGACAAACGGTGGCGCATGAAGCAGTTGTTTGCTATTGATGCTTTCCACAGCCTGCGCCGTTCGGTCGTGTTTAGGCTACTGTTTCATCTGGACTTGAATGTTATGCACCTTTACAACCTGATGACTTTGGCGGCTGTCTGCGTGGCAGCGTTCATGCTTCCGGCACTTGACGGCATAGTGCTCATGGCCTCGGCTGTGGTGATATGGATAATATCCAATGTGGAGAGATATATTATCTATCGCCCGGTGCTGCGCTATTATCATTGCGTATGTCCCATAGTGGCAATAATGCTGGACTGGACAGTCTCGTTACGTAACCTTATCTTGCGTGTGAGGTATGCCTTTTCAGACAAGAATGACTTTATAACCCATAAACTGTGAGCGGATAATCCGACTGCGAATTGCGTATCATTCATTACATATCAGACTTCACCAGGGCGGCAGGTCCGCAGGCTTCAGCCGTCCGCTTGATGTTACTCTCCACTGCAAAGGTGGCGGAGACTCATCTTGTGACCGCTGTGCCGCTTGCCGAGGACAGTGTGAACTTTCTGGCAGAGCAGTCAGGTATCACGGTGCACCACCTGCAATTTAAGGATGCGTGCAACCCGCTGAATGTGCTTTCAGCGCTTGCTCACATCAGCGCTATGCTTAAAGAACTGCACCCAGACGTGGTACACGTGCATGGTTCGTGGGACTGGCACGCAGCGGCGGTGGAGCGTATGGCACGCCGACAGCGCATAGTGACGTTGGTATCGCCGCATCGTGGGTTGTCACAGGAACTTATCAGCATTGATCTATGGAGCAAAAAGTTACCAAAACTCATAGTATTTCAAGCGTGGATGGTGCGTCAATGCACGGCGGTCATTGCCGTGTCAGACAAGGAACGGGAGGATATTCTGGCTCTTGGGTTGAAGAAACGCATAGAGGTGTTACCTCCCTTGCCAAAGGAAAACGAGAGTATTGAGGCGTTGCGGACGGCATTGATGACAATTTATCGCAAGGCCTTGGATTCGACTTATGGGCGGGAACTGACGCAAAAAGAACGGAACGTTGTGCTTATGGCTGTGCGTTCTGTTATTGCCGATGATGATGTGGAGACAGAAAAGCCGGATATTCAGGGTGTGTCTTACCGCAGAATGTTCTTCTATGCGTATGACGAAGACGTGATGGAGATGTTTGTTGCCGGTTGCAGAAAGATGCAGTTGCCTGTTCCTCCGCCGCTGAACGTGGCGTCAGTGCCGAGGTATAGAAACCTAAAGGCAAAGTCATTGGGTACATTAAGGGATGTGCCGGCACAGACCAAGGCGCTTAGGTTGCCGGTTGAGAAGACCAGTGAGCGTGACGCTGTTATGCTGATTGCCAAGGCAAAAGTCCTGACTATGCAGTGCCTTACGCTAAGACATTATACCGAATTGTATGAGATGTTCCGCAACTCAGACTTTGATGAGGACATGGTAGCGGCAGAATTGAAGCGTATGAGGCTTCTGCGATTTACGAGAAAGATGCAGAGACACCTTGCGGAGATGTTTGGATTAAAGCAGGGTTATGATATATTATAATGTGAACTTAAACTACTGACAACTATTATGCCTAACAAGAAATACGATATTGAGCACGATATGCACTACCTCCAGTTGCTTGCCAAGTCGTTTCCGAACGTTCCGGCCGCGTCAACAGAGATAATAAACCTGTCTGCAATACTTAATCTTCCCAAAGGAACGGAGCATTTCCTTGCTGACATACATGGCGAACATGAGGCATTTATACACGTGTTGAAAAATGCTTCCGGGCGTATCAAACTGAAAGTTGACGAGATATTCGGAGAGTATCTGCCGGCACAGGCAAAGAAAGAGTTGTGCACTCTCATCTATTATCCAGAAAGAAAACTGGAACTTGTTAAGTCAAATACGGAGGATTTACAGGAGTGGTATCGCATGATACTGCATCAGTTGGTGCGTGTGTTTCGTGAGGTAAGTTCAAAATACACACGTTCCAAGATTCGTAAATGCCTGCCTAATGAGTTCAGTTACATATTGGAGGAACTGTTACATGAACGTCCTGAGGAGGCAGACAAGGCCGCATACGTGAATGTCATCATAGACACCATCATCTCAACGGGCAGTGCTGACGATTTCATCACGGCTATGGCGAATGTCATACAGCGTCTTGCCATTGACCAGTTGCATATACTTGGCGATGTGTATGACCGCGGACCGGGCGCTCATATCATAATGGACAAACTCTCAAACTATCATTCTTGGGACATACAGTGGGGTAATCATGATATGCTCTGGATGGGAGCGTGCGCAGGAAACGATGCCTGTATCTGCGGAGTGATACGCCTTTCGCTGCGTTATGCCAACCTGCTTACGCTGGAAGACGGCTATGGTATCAACCTAATGCCGCTCGCAACATTCGCAATGGAGACATACGGCGATGATCCATGTGAGGCCTTCGTTCCGCGGTTAAACGCCGATGCCAAAAGACGTTTTGACCAAAAGACGATACGTCTGATGACAATGATGCACAAGGCAATATCAATATTGCAGTTCAAGGCCGAGGCTCATATTTTCAAACGCAATCCATCGTGGAAGATGGAGGACCGCTGTATGTTTGAGTTTATAGATTATAAGACAGGGATGTGTCGCATTGACGGTAAGGAATACAAGATGCTTGACATGAATTTTCCTACTGTTTCCCCTGATAATCCTAATGAATTCACTCCCGAAGAGGCGCAGTTGATGGAGAAATTGCGCCATTCTTTCCGTGTGTCAGAGAAACTTCACAGCCATATTCGCACTATGCTCACACATGGATGTATGTATGCCATATACAATAACAACCTGCTTTTCCACGCTTCTGTGCCCCTCAATGAGGACGGAACATTGAAGAGTGTGGAACTGATGCCTGGCGTATTCCTCTCCGGACACTTGCTGATGAAACGTACAGGAATGCTTATTCGTTCTGCATTCCAGAACGATACCTCGCCGGAGGAGAAAAGATATGCGCGTGATTACTTCCTCTATCTGTGGTGCGGTAAGGATTCCTGCCTCTTTGATAAGTCCAAGATGGCGACTTTTGAGCGTTATTTCATAGCCGACAAGGAAACTCATGTTGAGGCAAAAGGAGCCTTTTTCCGTCTAAGAGATAAGGAAGAAACAGCAGATACAATACTCGATGCGTTCGGAGTAACGGGTGAAAACAGGCATATCATAAACGGACACGTGCCTGTTCACGTTGCAAGCGGCGAGAGTCCGATAAGAGCTAACGGAAAACTGATGGTCATTGACGGTGGATTTGCAGAGCCTTACCACAAGGAAACGGGCATAGCCGGCTATACCCTTGTGTATCATAGTCGTGAATTTGAGTTGGTACAGCATGAGCCGTTCACCAATGTTGAGGATGCAGTGCGTGAAGGACGTGACATCAAGTCAAACATGCAAATAGTAGAACACATAGGACACCGTTTGCTGGTTGCTGATACTGACCGCGGAAAAGAATTGCAGGCGCAGATTGAAGACCTGCGTGAGTTGCTTTATGCGTACAGACATGGCTTTATAAAGGAGGTGAAATGATGTTCCAGAGACAGTCTTTCCCCTATACCGTGATGGCTCTTCTTCCGCCCGTCCTTGCGTTGATTCTGTGGATGTTGTATGGTTTTCCAGAGCCTGTCACACTTACATCCCGCGTATATCCCGCCCAAATGGCAATGACAGCGGTAACCATTGTGAGCATTCCCCTGCTGTTGAAATACGTTACCAAGAACCGTTGCGGTGCGAGGTATGGTGTCGTATGTATTTTCCGTATGACGCTGTTGTGCGTCATTGCAATGGCTAATGTGGCATTATATTACCTTTTTTGCCCCACGCCCACATTCTTTTATCTTGGTGTAATGGCATGGCTGGCAATGTTCTTTGCATTTCCTAAGAAACAGAACGACAACAATGATACTCACACCTCTTGAACCAGAAGACCTCGAATTGCTTTATACCATAGAGAATGAACCTGCGCTTTGGAACGCCGGCAACACCAATGTGCCGTACAGCCGTTATGCCCTTCGGAATTATATATCCACCCAGCAGCATGACATCTATGCCGACAAGCAGGTGCGTCTGGTTGCAAGAGTGGAGGAAGAAGAAGGTAAAAGCATACGGGAAAAGGCTGTCGGACTGGTTGACCTGTTTAATTTCTCTCCAGAGCATCAGCGTGCTGAAATCGGTTTTGCAGTGTTGAAGGAAGAACAAGGCAAGGGCTATGGCAGGCAGGCATTACGCCTTCTCGTGGAATATGCGCAAAAGGTGCTCCACCTTCATGTGCTCTATGCGGTGGTGGCAGCAGACAATGCTGCCTCTTTGGCAACGCTTCGTTCCGAGGACTTCGCCCATGAACGACTGTTGAGAGATTGGGTCATGCGTGCAGATGGCTGTTGGGAAGATGCTGTTTTCTTGCAGAGGATACTGTGACATGATGTTTGCTGAAGCGTTCGCACAACTGTATCGCAGCAAAAGCAAGGCGTACTAACTTCGCAGTCAGCACGCCTCTGAGCAATAAATATTACAATACAATTCTTTTTCTGATTTCTTTTTACAGAGGAATGTTGCCGTGTTTCTTCGGCGGGTTACTCTGGTTCTTGTTGCGGCACATCTCCAATGCCTGTATCAAGCGTATTCGTGTGTCACATGGAGAGATAATTTCGTCTATGTAACCCAACTGTGCTGCCGGCAGCGGATTGGCGAATTTCTCTCTGTATTCCTTTGTACGCTCCGCACGTTCCTCTGGTGTTGCTTTGCGGTACAGTATGTTACAAGCACCCTCCGCACCCATTACCGCAATCTCGGCAGTAGGATAAGCCAGATTAATGTCAGCCCCTATACACTTTGAATTCATTACAATGTAAGCACCACCGTAAGCCTTTCTCGTTATAAGGGTGACCTTTGGCACGGTGGCTTCGGCAAAGGCATATACTATCTTCGCACCGTGGCGTATTATGCCATTGTGCTCCTGTCGCACTCCCGGCAGGAATCCCGGAACGTCCTCAACGGCAATCAGCGGGATGTTGAAGCAGTCGCAGAAGCGTATGAAGCGTGCAGCCTTGTCTGAACCATCAATATCTAAGGAACCTGCAAGGTAGTTAGGCTGGTTCGCCACGAAGCCAACGGTGCGTCCTGCCATTCTTCCAAAGCCTATGACAATGTTCTTAGCAAACTCCGGCTGCACCTCAAAGAAATACTGCTGGTCACATATTGGCTCTATGATGTCATGTATGTCGTATGGCATATTAGGGTCAACGGGCACCACTTCGTCCAGTTCGTGGCACACACGGTTTACCTCGTCCGTTATGGGATGTATGGGGGCGTCCTCCATGTTGTTTGAAGGTATGAAGCCTATCAGTTCCCTTATTGTCATAAGCGTCTCCTCATCGTTGTCACAGATGAAGTGACTTACGCCACTGACGCTGTTGTGTGTCATGGCACCTCCAAGCGTTTCCTTGTCCACATCCTCGTTAGTCACCGCTTTCACGACGTTTGGTCCGGTAACAAACATCTGGCTCTGCTCCTTTACCATAAGGATAAAGTCGGTCAGTGCTGGTGAGTAACAAGACCCGCCGGCGCAAGGTCCCATGATGGCAGAGATCTGGGGAATCACTCCTGAGGCCATTACGTTGCGGCGGAAGATATGCGCAAAGCCCGTCAGCGACTCTACACCCTCCTGTATTCTTGCGCCGCCGGAATCGTTAAGGCCTATGATTGGTGCACCGTTTTTCAGCGCCATGTCCTGCACTTTCGCTATCTTCTGGGCGTTGGCGGCACTCAGAGAACCGCCGAGTACACTGAAATCAAAGGCATAGACAAACACTATTCTGCCGTCTATCTTGCCATATCCGGAGATTACACCATCGCCTTCTATGCGCTTCTTCTCCATTCCGAAGTCCGTGCAGCGGTGAACAACATGCTTGTCCAGTTCCACGAACGACCCGCTGTCAAGCAAAGTCTCTATTCTTTCTCTTGCTGTAAGTTTCATAATCGTGTCGTTTTCTTAGTCTTCAGAGGTCATATCCAGTTTCATCACCAGGTCATTAGCCTTCATGGTGTCACCGTCCTTTATCAGCACCTCTTTTATTATACAGTCTGATGCCACCTTATAGTTGGACTGCATCTTCATTGCCTCCATTGTGAACAGCGTGTCTCCGCACTTCACCCTGTCTCCGGGTTTAACATAGACTTTCACTATCTTGCATGGCATAGGCACAGTTATCGTGTCCGCCTGTACGGCATTGCTCTTCTTTTTGCGCAGTCTCATGTACTTGGCCTGCGAGTCAAGCATGTCTATCTGGTAGGTGGAGTAGTTCACGTTAGCCGTATAATGCTTGCCGCCTTCTCCCTTTGTCAACTCTGCTTTGTATGAGTTTCCGTTGTATATCAGGGAATAAACGCCGTTTTGCAGCATTGCCACATCCACGTTATACACCTCCCCGTCAATGTCTATGCTCACATTGTTGCCCTCTTTTGACAGTAATGTGACCTGTTGTATCTTGTCTCCTATCTGTACTTCCATTGTTGTCTGGTTGTCTGGTTATCTGGTTGTTTGCTCGTTTAGTTGTTTGGTGGTTTAGTGATTTTGTCGTTTAGTTGTTTAGTTGTTATAGTTAATGATGACAAATAACCATACAACAAAACAACCAAATCACTAAACCGCCAAACAACTAATTCACACTCTCAGTACGCCTTTTTGCAATCCGAACGACCTCCAGCGGTTTATTGCCGAACTATTGTAGGCTGCCGTGTCCGGCTGGTTCTCCTCAATGTTCATCAGATAGTCTATGTATGCCGCTATGACAGCCATCTGTTCTGAGTCATTCTTGAAGCCGGAACGGGGGCGCAGCCATTCCTCGTTGCGCTCAATGAAGTACGTGTTGTAGTCTCCGTTCTTGAAGTCCGGCACGTCTATGATGCGGCGCAGATAGCGTATGTTTGTTGTCAGCCCCGTAATCTTATATTCATACAATACGCGGCGCATACGCTCTATGGCGTACTCGCGTGTTGTTGCCCATACTATCAGTTTGCCTATCATCGGGTCATAATGCACGGGAATCTCGTAACCCTCATACACATACGAGTCAATGCGCGTGCCAATGCCGTGCGGCTCGGTCAACTGCTTGATTACACCGGGTGAGGGCATAAAGTTGTGTTCGGCATCTTCGGCGCAGATGCGGCACTCTATGGCGTGACCGTGCTGCCTCAGCTCCTCCTGTTTGAAGCGCAGAGGCTTGCCGGCGGCTATGCGTATCTGCTCTTTCACCAGGTCAACTCCCACCACCTCCTCGGTTATCGGGTGTTCCACCTGCAAGCGGGTGTTCATTTCAAGGAAGTAGAAGTGGTGGTATTTGTCAACAAGGAACTCTATCGTTCCTGCCCCGACATACCCCACTGCCTTGGCGGCTGCCACTGCCTTTGCACCCATCTCCATCCTCAGGTTATAGTCAATGAAGGGTGAGGGAGACTCTTCCACCACCTTCTGATGCCTGCGCTGCACGGAACACTCACGGTCAAAGAGATGTACCACGTTGCCATGCTTGTCTCCGAGAATCTGGAACTCGATGTGATGCGGTTCTTCCACGAACTTCTCTATATATACAGTGTCATCTCCGAAGCCGGACATCGCCTCGCTCTTGGCGGCGTTATACATCTCCACCACTTCTTCTTCGCTGTTTATGAGGCGCATACCCTTTCCGCCACCGCCCATAGAGGCTTTCAGCATCACGGGGAAGCCTATCTCTTTTGCCACCCTCACTGCTTCCTCGGCTGATGTCAGCGGTTTCTCTGTGCCAGGCACTACGGGCACTCCTGCCTCTATCATCTTGCGACGAGCGCTTATCTTGTCGCCCATCTCTTCCATCGTCTCGGCGCGTGGACCGATGAAGATGAAGCCCTCTTTCTCGCATCTTCTTGCAAATTCTGCGTTCTCTGAGAGGAATCCGTAACCTGGGTGAATGGCATCAACGTTGTGTTTGTGTGCTGCTGCGATGATGTGATCAATGTTAAGGTAACTGTCGCTGCTGGCAGCCTCGCCTATACACTCCGCCTCGTTGGCGAATAGAACATGGCGTGACATACGGTC